>NZ_BAAHXB010000003.1:0-112662 GCF_054657215.1 Endothiovibrio diazotrophicus | reverse complement strand
CTTACCGATTCTTCTAACAGCCTGTCGGGCTGCCAAGCCCGACAGGCTGTTAGGCCCCACCCTCCAGGCAACCGAGCAGCGCCGCCCGTTCCGGCGCCCGCTCACGCAGCCGGGCAGTCATGTCTTCGCCCAGCATCAGGTGGAGGAAGCCGTCGAAACCCGCTTCCCGCAGGCGCATGCCCACCGCATTGTCGCTGCCGCCCAGCTCCCGCACCTGAAACGGGTAGTGGCGCACCCCCTCGCCCAGCGTCTCGCGCAGGCAACCGGCGGTCGCGAGCAGCCGCGCGCCCGGATGGAGCCCACCGTCGCCAACCACCATGGCGCTCCCGCGCCCCGCCTCGGTGGTCGGCCGATCGGCGGCGAAGCGGTGGAGCTGGACTACCCGTCCCTCCGCATGGACGCGGGCGAAGGCGCGGGCGAAGGCGGTGTGGTGGCTCGCCGCGGCACGGGCCAGATCCTGCTCGACCGCCCTCTGCCGCTCCCCTTGCCGCGCCACGCTGTTCCAGGCGGCGGCCGCGAGGCGGCCCTCGGCCATCAGCTTCAAGGCGATCTCGCCACTGCCGGGATCGGCGAAGCGGTGAGGGGCCTGCAGCGCGACGCCGTCACCTCCGTCGGCCCGCACCAGATAGGCGCCGCGCCCCCTCTTGTCGATCTCGCTCAGCGCCCAGAAGGGACCGATGCGGGTCAGGCGAAAACCGAGGATCTCCCACGGTCCCGCCTCCGCCTCACCGCGGAACAGCCGCTCGAACTCCTCGCGCACCGCCTTCAGTTCGGCAGGACCGGCGGGTTCGAACTTGCCGCCCGCGGTGGCGGCAAGCCACTCCGCCAACGGTTCCGCGCGCAGCACCGGGGAGACCAGCAGCAGCGCCAGCGGCAGGGCGCGCACAATCCGCAACTTCATCAGGTTGAGCATCATCGTTATTCGCCTGGATCGACCGAGCGGGAGGGGACGGGACGAGAGGGTGACACGGAAGCCGCCGCCCCGCCAACCCGCCCTGCTCCGACCGGTGCGCGTCGTACCTCGGCCACCCTACCCGAAGATTGCCGATCCGCCGTCCCCCCTCTTCTTCCGCCGTTCACGGAAGAAGTCGCGGAGCAGTTGACCGCACTCCTCGGCGAGCACCCCACCCTCGCACTCCACCCGATGGTTGTGCAGCGGCGACTGGAGCAGGTCGAAGACGCTGCCGGCGGCACCGGTCTTGGGATCGAAGGCGCCGAACACCACCCGCGCCACCCGCGCGTGGACCAGCGCGCCGGCACACATCGGGCAGGGCTCCAAAGAGACGTAGAGGGTGGTCTCCACCAAGCGATAGTTGCCGACCCGCTGCCCTGCCTCACGTAGCGCGGTCACCTCGGCGTGGGCGGTGGGATCATGGCTGAGAATCGGCCGGTTCCACCCCTCCCCCACCACCTCGCCGTCGCGCACCAGCAGCGCGCCCACCGGCACCTCCCCGGCCTCCGCCGCCCGCCGCGCCAATTCCAGGGCACGGCGCATCCACTGTTCGTCTTCGATCACTTCGCTTCGAGGCTCTGAGAGAAAACGCGGAGGACGCAGAGACGCAGAGATCGCAGAGAAGGATTTGCATGGCGGATCGTACCCGCTGGAGCGGTGGCGTCTCCAGCCGTCCGGCGGGCACGAACTCTGCGTCCTCTGCGTCCTCTGCGTCCTCTGCGTCCTCGGCGTCTCTGCGTTCTCCGCGTTGAACGACGCCGTCGATTATTCGGCCGGGGCGAGGTTGGGGAAGGCGCTGTCGAGGGCGGCATTCCACTGGTCGACGGCGTCCTTGGTCTGCTCCATCAGCGCCGCGACGTCACCCTCGATGGTCACCTTGGTCATCACGTCGCCCTGGCGAATGGCGTTGACCACCTGCTGGTCCGCCTCCTCGACCACCTTGCCGAACACCGCGTGCTTGCCGTCGAGCCACGGGCACGGCACGTGGGTGATGAAGAACTGCGAGCCGTTGGTGCCGGGGCCGGCATTGGCCATGGAGAGCATGCCGGGGCCGGTATGGCGCAGGGAGGGGTCGATCTCGTCGGCGAACTGGTAGCCGGGGCCGCCGGTGCCGGTACCGCTGGGGCAACCGCCCTGGATCATGAAGTCGTCGATCACCCGGTGAAAATTGAGGCCGTCGTAGTAGCCGCGGCGGGCCAGGTTGACGAAGTTGGCCACGGTATAGGGGACCTGCTCGGCGTAGAGGTCGATACGGATGGTGCCCTTGTCGGTCTCCATGATGGCCCGCAGGCCGGCGTTGTCGGTCATCTCATTTCTCCTGGCATTTCAAAGAGAGCCACGGAGGCACAGAGGACACGGAGAAAAATCGTTGCTCCGGCTCTCGAACCTCCATGACGAACAAACCAAATATCTTAACTCGACTCCGTGTTCTCCGTGCCTCCGTGGCCAATCCCCGTTCAGGCGAACTCCCCGAGGTCGCGGTAGCAGAAGACGAAGCGGCCATCGTCGTAGTCGACCACCAGCTTGCCGTCGCGATACTCGGCGTATTCGAGCCAGCCGGGGCGGTTGCAGGTCTCGCTCTTGCACTCGCTGACATGCCCCGGCGCCTCCAGGTTACGGTCGCGGTCCCAGAACGAGAGGTTCACCGCGCCGCCGAGCATCTCCTCGGCGATGGCGTCGGCCAGCCGCTTGGCCCGCTCGAAGGTGAGCGGCTCGCCGCTCCAGTTCAGTTTCAGGGTATCCATCGGTCGTTCTTTATTAAGCATGATCAGATCAACGCAGAGGACGCAAAGACGCAGAGAACGCAGAGAAGAGCGCAGAGGGCGGGCCGTATCTACCACGACGGCAGGAGCGGCGTAGGGTGGATAAGCGCAGCGCATCCACCGATTCGGGCCGCATCTCTCCCGCCTCTACCCGCGCATCATCGGCGATCGGAAATCCCTGACCTTCAGCGGTTCCGTTTTGGTGGATGCGCTCCGCTTATCCACCCTACACCCGCCCCACCTCTCTTCTCTGCGTTCTCTGCGTCTCTGCGCCCTCCGCGTTCCCTTCCAGAGCCTCCAATCACCCCTCAAGGCTCTTGCTCACCACCTCGTAGACATCCTTGGCGAGGCCACCGCTGTCGCGGATACGCATCAGTTCGTCGCGCATCTTGCCCTGGCGGGCGGCGTCGAAGCGTCGCCAGCGGGTCAGCGGGGTGAGCAGGCGGGCGGCCACCTGGGGGTTCAGCGCGTTCAATTCGATCACCCGGTCGGCGAGGAAGCGGTAACCCTCGCCGGCGGCGGCGTGGAAACGCACCGGATTGGCGGCGCAGAAGGCGCCGATCAAGGATCGCACCTTGTTCGGGTTGCGGATCGAGAAGGCCGGGTGCCCCATCAGCCGTTTCACTTCGTCGAGGGTTCCGGGCAGCCGCGAGACGGCCTGCAGGCTGAACCACTTGTCGAGGACCAGCGGGTCCTCCTGCCAGCGTTCGTAGAAGGCGGCCAGCGCCACCTCCCGTTCGGGTCGATCGAGATGGCTCAGCGCGCGCAGCGCGGCCATCGAGTCGGTCATGTTGTCCGCGCGGCGGAACTGTGCGGCGCAAAGGGCCACGGTCTCCTCGTCGGCCAGTTCGCCGAGGTAGCCGAGGGCGACGTTCTTCAGCGCCCGCCGCCCCATCGCCTCGCCCTCGATGGAGAAGGCGTCGCCGGAGAGTTCACGGTAGAGGGCGGTGAGCCGCTCGCGGTGGGCCGCGGCGAGGGTGCGGCGCAGGTGCTGCCGGGCGGCGAACAGGGCGTCGGGGTCGACCACCGTCATCAGCTCGGCGAGGTAGCCCTCGTCGGGCAGGGCGAGGGCCTCGGCGAGCAGCGCCGGATCGACCTCGCGGTCGGCCAGCAGCTCACCGAACGCGGTGGAGAGGGTCTCGTCGAGGCCCAGCGAGCGGCCCGCCTGATGGTCGGCCACCAGCCCGAGGATCACCTTGGCGGCGAGCTGCTGGCCCGCCTCCCAGCGATTGAATTCGTCGCCGTCGAAGGCCATCAGGAAGGCCAGCTCCGGATCGCTGTAGCCCGCCTCCAGCTTCACCGGGGCGGAGAAACCGCGCAGTAGCGAAGGGATCGGCGCCTGCGTCACCCCGACGAAGGTGAAAGTCTGCTCCGCCGCGCTGAACTCCAGCACCCGGTGGTCGCCCACCGGGGCCGCCTCCCCCTCCAGTTGCAGCGGCAGCGGGCGACCGTCGTCGGCACCGATCAACCCCATCGCCAGCGGGATCACCAGCGGCCCCTTCTCGGGCTGGCCGGGGGTGGGCGGGGTGTGCTGGCGCAGGGTGAGGGTGAAACGCTGCGCCGCGGCGTCGTAGTGGCGCTCCGCGCTCACCACCGGGGTGCCGGCCTGGCTGTACCAGCGGCGGAAGGAGGCCAGATCGCGGCCGCTTGCGCGCTCCATGGCGGCGACGAAATCCTCCACCGTCACCGCCTGGCCGTCGTGGCGCTCGAAGTAGAGATCGGAGCCCTTGCGGAAGGCCTCGCCGCCGAGCAGGGTGTGCAGCATGCGCACCACCTCGGCCCCCTTCTCGTAGACCGTGGCGGTGTAGAAGTTGTTGATCTCGATGTAGGACTCGGGGCGCACCGGGTGGGCCATCGGTCCGCCGTCCTCGGGGAACTGGCGGGCGCGCAGGTCGCGCACGTCCTGGATCCGCTTGACCGCCCGCGAACCCATGTCGGCGGAGAACTCCTGGTCGCGGAAGACGGTGAAGCCCTCCTTCAGCGAGAGCTGGAACCAGTCGCGGCAGGTGACCCGGTTGCCGCTCCAGTTGTGGAAGTACTCGTGGCCGATCACCCCCTCGATCCACTGGTACTCGTGGTCGGTGGCGGTCTCCGGACGGGCCAGCACGTACTTGGCGTTGAAGACGTTGAGCCCCTTGTTCTCCATCGCCCCCATGTTGAAGTCGCTGACCGCGACGATCATGTAGATGTCGAGATCGTACTCGCGGCCGAAGGTCTCCTCGTCCCACTTCATCGCCCGCTTCAGCGAGCGCATGGCGTGGGCGCACTGGTCGATGTTGCGGTGCTCGACGTAGAGGCGCAGGGCCACCTCGCGACCGCTCATGGTGGTGAAGGTGTCCTCGTGCAGCGCCAGATCGCCGGCGACCAGGGCGAAGAGATAGCAGGGCTTGGGGAAGGGGTCCTCCCAGGTGACGAAATGGCGGCCGTTCTCCAGCTCACCGGACGCCACCGGGTTGCCGTTGGAGAGCAGCAGCGGATAACGCGCCTTATCGGCCTCCACCCGGGTGGTGAAACGGGCCATGGCGTCGGGGCGATCCAGGTAGTAGGTGATCCGCCGGAACCCCTCCGCCTCGCACTGGGTGCAGAAGTTGCCCGAGGAGAGGTAGAGCCCCTCCAGGGCGGTGTTCCCCTTGGGGTTGATCTCGGTGTCGACCTCCAGGGTGAAGGCGTCGGGGACGTCCAGCAAGGTCAGCGACTCGTCGTCGAGGCGATAATCGTTGGGCCCCAGATCGTGGCCGTCGAGGGCCACCGCCAGCAGCCTCAACGCCTGGCCGTCGAGGCGCAGGTGGGCGACCGGCTGCCCCGCGGGGTTGCGGCGTACCACCAGGGTGGAGTGGACCTTGGTCGCCGTCTCGTCGAGCTGGAAACGGAGGTCGACCTGCTCGATCAGGAATGGCGGGGGGGTGTAATCCTTGAGGTGGATGGTTTGGGGGGTATCGCCGGCCATGCTTTGATTGATCCACGAAAAAAGAGGGGGAAAAACAATATCCATTTCATGGGGGCGGTGGCTCACGAAACCAATGGCCCAACGCCCGCCGCGCCGCGATCCATCCCGCGGAGAGCCCCGTCGTCGCAGGTCACCGAAGGGGGAGCATCGCGTCGAAATCACCGGCGAATTCGTGGGGAATCGCCTCCCTCTCCAGCCGTGAGCGGACGTTCGACAGGATCTCGCGGGCGCGCTGACGCATGGGCTCCTCCAGCCGGCACAACGCCTTCACCTGGACCTGGTGTGGTTTTTCAACAAGGTTCCAGAAGGTTATCGCCGCCACGTTGATCGCGATGAGGCGCTCGACGAACGCTTCGAGCGTCCACACCGACGGGTCGTAGACGCCGACGCTCATGCTGAACTCCGGCACATCGGGCGAACCGCCACGCGCGGCCGCTTCGCGGATTCGCTCCATCGTCGCGAAGACCTTGTCGACATCGACCGCCTTGCGGACGCGCTTCATCATCCCGGCATCATGACTGTCCAGGCTGACCTGGATGGTCCGGAACCGAGCCAGCAAGGCGATCTCGTCGTCGCTGAACGGCTTGGCGAGGTTGGTGGTGATGATCGGGCGGTGACCGGCATCGAGGATCCGCCGGCACCACGCCTGCCAGTCGCGGTGGTAGGTCGTCTCCCCGTGTCCGTTCACATAGACCGCGGCATCCTTCTCCCGCTGGAGCAGGGGCAGAACGCGGTCGAAAACCGAAGCCGGCATCTCGACACCGTGGTAGGAGGGCGCGGATACCGCGCAGTAGTCACAGCGCAGATTGCATCGCTCGTTGATGTCGATGCGGATTTCGGAAATGCGCATCTGCCGCAACGGATCGCCGATGTGGGCGGCTCGCGCCTCCTCCTCGACCGCTGCCCGCAGGGTGCTCAACGGCTCCATCCTGCGAATATGGCATCTCCGACAGGGTTCCTGCAGACGACCGCTCAGTAACGACGCTCTCAGTTCCCGGAAAGGCTCTTGATTCAACGACTCACCGAGCTCCGAACTCTCCTCCCCCAGGCGCCCCAACGCAGGGAAATTACAGCAGGGCCGGACCTCCCCGTTCGCGGAGATCTCCACATACTTCCACGGGTCCAGACAGAGGCGACCCACGCCCTCGTCACCCTCTTCCACCTGATCTGCCGGACGGACGTTCACCGCTCGCGAACCCAATGGCCCGACTTGCCGCCCGCCTTCTCCAACAACCGCACCCCTTCGACCGTCATCCCCCGGTCCACCGCCTTGCACATGTCGTAGACGGTGAGCAGCGCCACCTGCACCGCGGTCAACGCCTCCATCTCCACCCCGGTCCGGCCGCGGGTCTTCACCGTGGCGCGGCAGTGGACGGCGGAGTCCGCCTCCCGCGGCTCCAGTTCGATCTCCACCCTGGTCAGCGCCAGCGGGTGGCAGAGCGGGATCAGCTCGGCGGTGCGCTTCGCCCCCATGATGCCGGCGACCCGGGCGATGCCGAGCACGTCGCCCTTCTTATGATCGCCGGCGACGATCCGCGCCAGGGTCGCCGGCTCCATCGTGATCCGCCCCTCGGCCACCGCCACCCGCCCGGTGACCTGCTTGTCGCCGACGTCGACCATATGGGCCTCACCCCGGGCGTTGAAGTGGGTCAATTCATTCATGATTCTCGCGGATATTTCGCCGGTTTGCCGGAGGGAGGCTATGTTGTCATAGTAACCGACCCTTTTGCACGGTGAACGCGATGACCATCCAGGTGCGATTCTTCGCCAGTCTGCGCGAGCGGCTGGGGCGCGACGGCTGCGAGTTGGAGGCCGCCGAGGGACTGACCGTGGCGGAGGTGTGGGCGCGGGCCGAACCCGGCCAGCCGCTGCCGGCCAATACGCTGACCGCGGTCAACCAGGAGTATTGCGACCTCGACACACCGGTCCGCGACGGCGACGAGGTGGCCTTCTTTCCCCCGGTCACCGGCGGCTGACACGCGAATCTGCCGCATTTGTGATTTTTGGCCGTTTCGGCAGGCCACCGGATCGCTAGAATGGCCCTGCGCCGATGAGCAGACAACCGCATCTCCCCGGCCACGGTGAAACATGACGATCGAGATCCGCACCACCCCCTTCGACCCCTACGCCGAGGCGAGCACCTATCAGGCGTCACGTCCGGAGATCGCCGGCAAGCACGGCGCCACCGCGCTGTTCGTCGGCACCATGCGCGAGTTCAACGAGGGGAGCGAGGTGACCGGCATGACCCTGGAACACTATCCGGGGATGACCGAAAAGTACCTGGAGAAGATCGCCACCGAGGCCACCGAACGCTGGGGAGTAATCGAATCGCTGATCCTCCACCGGGTCGGCCCGCTGCAACCGGACGAGCCGATCGTGCTGGTCGCGGTGTGGAGCGCCCACCGCCGCGAGGCGTTCGAGGCGTGCCGCTGGTTGATGGAAGAGTTGAAGAGCAAGGCCCCTTTCTGGAAAAAGGAGACGCTGGAAGGTGGCGAGCGCTGGGTGGAACACAACACCCCCGGGTAGCGGTCGACACCCTCCGGTCAAACCTTTACCGTGAACGTAGATAACGTCGGCACCGCCGCAACCTGTAGGAGCGGCCCTTAGGGCCGCTCCTACAGGTCGAGCCCTTCGCGAAAACCAACGGCCACCCTTACGGATCAACCCTCCCGAACCCAAAGCAGAGACCCCGCGTGTCCACCCCCTACCCCACCGACCTCGAACCCACCACCGGCCTGTGCCGCATCCGCCTCGACGGCCGCCTCGACGCCCTCTCCGCCGGCAGCGTGCAGGATGCGCTGATGGCCCTGGTCGACGAGGGGGAGCGCAGGATCCTGGTCGACCTCTCCACCATCGCCTTCCTCAGCAGCGCCGGCATCCGTTCGCTGCTGATCGTCCACAAGGAGCTCCATCGCGCCGGTGGCGAGCTGATCCTGCTCGGTGCGGGGGAGCTGATCCGCGACGTGCTGCAGACCGCCGGGATGACCCGGCTGTTCACCCTGATCGCCGCGCCCGATGAGCTGATCGCCAGGCAGACGGAGGAGAACGACGCGACACCGGGCGCCACCACCGCCGAAGGGATCTCCCTGCGCGTGGAGACGCGCGAGGCCGCCCCCGGCGAGCTGCGTCCCATCGGCGACCACCGCCCGCTGGCCCGTGCCGGCTACCGCGAGCAGGACGTCCACGCCGAATCCCTGAAGACCGGCACCTACGCCGCGGGTCTGGCCGCGGCCGGCGAGCGCTTCGCTGAGTACTCCCGCCTGTTCGGCGAGGCGGTGGTGATCGACGGCAACTTCTTCGTCCAACCGGCGGTGCCCAACCCGCGGGTCGATTACGTACTGCGCGAGTGGTCCGGCGAGCTGGGCAAACTGCGTTTCCTGCACGGCTTCAGCTTCGGCGGCGAGTTCCGCCACCGCGTCCAGTTCGAGGACCGCGAACAGCCCATCGACCTGGAGCGCCTGCGCCGGGTGCTGTTCCGGGTCAGCGACGCAGATCTTCTCGGGGTGGTGCTGGTCGCCGAGAGCCGTGGCCACCGCGGCATGGCGCTGCGCCGCCCCCCCTTGGCCGGCGCACTGACGGAGGGGGACGGGAGCATCTTCGACGCCGAACGCTTCGCCGACTGGTTCGACTTCCCGGTGGAGGATGGCGAGAGCGGCCTGCTGCTGGCCGCCACCGGGATCATGGCGCGGGAACCCGGCCGGCTGCCGGCGGCGCTGGCGGAGCTGCTGCCGCAGGAGAGCGCCCTGCACCTCCACGCCCTGATCACCGGGAAGGGGCACCTCAGCCACCGGGTAGGCGACCTCGAACGGGAACTGGAGCGGCTGATCGCCCACCAGTCGCCGGAGCAGGTCTGCCACCTGCTGCCTACCACCACCCTGCGCGCGGGACTGGTGGGGCTGATCAAGCTGGAAGGCGCGAAGTAGCCATGGTCACGGTACCTATAGGGCGTGCCGTGCACGCCGTGCTCAACGGAGCCGGCGAACGGACCGGTTTCCACCTCCCGTTCAGGACGGTGCCCTCGTTCGACAAGGCGCGCACGGCACGCCCTATATCGTCACGCCGGAGAAGTCCCGGGAGACGCCCTGCCCGCTCCGACCGGTGCGTCTCCTATCGTCGGCACACCCTACCCGGCCCGACAGGCCGCTGACTCAACCAACAACAGGATTGCCCCCGTGGAACTCTGGATCGGCGCCGTCAACCTCGGCCTCATCTACGCCTTCATGGCGATGGGGGTCTACGTCAGTTTCCGCATCTACGACTTCCCCGACATCACCGTCGACGGCAGTCTCACCACCGGCGCGGCGGTCGCCGCGATACTGCTGGTGGCCGGCGTCCACCCGCTGCTCGCACTGCCCGCAGCCTTCGCCGCCGGCGCGGTGGCAGGCACAGCCACCGCGCTGATCCACACCAAGCTGAAGGTCAACGGCCTGCTCGCCGGCATCCTGGTGATGACCGCGCTCTACTCGGTCAACCTGCACATCATGGGGCGGGCCAACATCCCGCTGCTCAAGGAGGAGACCCTCTTCTCCTGGCTCGCCGGCTTCAACCCCGGTCTGCCCGGCGAGGCGTGGCTGCTGCTGGTGCTGCTGGCGGTGATGGCGCTGTTCGCCGCCGCGGTCACCTGGTTCCTGCGCACCGATCTGGGCGTGACCATGCGCGCCACCGGCGACAACCCGGCGATGGTCGCCGCCAACGGCGTCGACGTCGACTGGATGAAGCTGCTGGGGATCGCCTTCGCCAACGCCCTGGTGGCGCTCTCCGGCGCGCTCGCCGCCCAGTACCAGGGCTTCGTCGACATCGGCATGGGCATCGGCGTGATCGTCTTCGGTCTCGCCTCGGTGATCATCGGCGAGTCGCTGCTGCGCGGCCGCTCGCTGTGGGCGATGGTGATCGGGGTGATCGTAGGCTCGGTGGTGTTCCGCCTGATGGTCGCGTTGGCCCTCTCGGTGGGACTCAACCCGATCGACCTCAAGCTGATCACCGCGCTGTTCGTCCTCGCCACTCTGATCCTCTCGCGGCGGGTCGCCGCCGGCCGCCTGCTCCCCTCCGCTCGCGGAGCCGCGATCGGCGGCGCCGTCGCGCTGGCCGGCGGCGCGCTGCTCTTCGGCCTGCCGCAACTGGAACAGCAGAACCCGACACCCACCGCCGCCCTCGGCAAGGACGTCAAGCTGCAACCGGGCCACTACCGCATCGGCATCATCCAGATCGTCGAGCACCAGGTGCTGGACGACACCCGCGAGGCGTTCATCCGCGAGCTGGCCGAACTGGGCTACGTCGAGGGGCGCAACACCGAGTTCCTCCTCGCCAACGCCCACGGCGACATCGCCACCCTGCCCACCCTGCTCGACAGCTTCGTCCAGCGGGACGCCGACCTGGTGCTCTCGATTTCGACCCCGGCGACCCAGGCGGCGATCAGCCGCATCCACGACCGCCCGGTGCTCTTCGCCACCGTCTCCAACCCCTTCGTGATCGACGCCGGCACCGATGACAGCCACCACCTGCCCAACGTCACCGGGGTCTACGGCAGCGTGCCGATGGACCAGTTCATGGCGATGAGCACGGCGATCCTACCGGGGATGAAGCGCATCGGCGTGATGTGGAACGAAGGCCAGGCCAACGCCGTCTACAGCGTCGGCGAGCTGCGCAAGGTGCTCGCCGCCGACTATCCGCAGATCGAGATGAAGGCCGGCATCGTCGGCAGCTCCGCCGAGGTCTACGACCAGGCACTGGCACTCGGCAACCAGGGGATCGACGCCTTCGTGCTGCCCCCGGACAACACCGTCTTCTCCGCCATCGAGGCGGTGGAGAAGGCCGCCAACCAGTTCCACATCCCGATCTTCCTCTCCGAAATCGCGCGCATTCAGGCCGGCATCGTCGGCGCGGTGGGCTTCGACTACCACGCCAGCGGCATCCAGGCGGCGCATCTCGCCTACCGCATCCTGGCCAAGGGCGAGAAGCCCAACGACATCCCCTTCCAGCAGTACACCGGCCTCCACTGGGGGGTGAACCTGGACAAGGCGAAGGAGCTGAAGATCGCGATACCGGACGAGGTGATGAAACGCGCCGAGCTGGTGGTGAAGAACGGCAAACTCAAGGACCTGCGCCGCCTCACCACCATCGGCGTGGTCCAGTTCGCCGACCGGGTCGTATCCAAGGAGCCCCGCGATGCCCAGTAATCTGCCCCCGATGATCCGCATCGCCGGCCTGCACAAGACCTTCAACCCCGGCACGGTCAACGCTGTCTACGCCCTGCGCGGCATCGACCTGACGCTGGCCCCCGGCGACTTCCTCACCGTCATCGGCACCAACGGCTCGGGCAAGTCGACCCTGCTCAACGCCGTCGCCGGCAGCTTCCTGCCCGACCAAGGCTCGATCCACATCGCCGGCGAGGAGATGACCCGCAAGCCCGACTTCCGCCGCGCCCACCGGGTCGCGCGGGTCTTCCAGAACCCCTTCACCGGCAGCGCGCCGAACATGAGCATCGCCGAGAACCTGCTGCTCGCCCACCTGCGCGGCCGCCCGCGCCGCCCACGCACCAGCCTCGACGCGAAACTTCGCGAGCAGCTCAGCGAACGGGTGCGCAGCCTGGAGATGGGCCTGGAGGAGCGTCTCGACAACCTCATCGGCAGCCTCTCCGGCGGCCAGCGCCAGGCGCTGACCCTGCTGATGGCGGTGCTGCGCGAACCGAAGGTGCTGCTGCTCGACGAACACACCGCCGCCCTCGACCCCAAGTCCGCCGCCCAGGTGATCCGCCTCACCCGCGCCTTCGTCGAGGCCGCCGGCCTGACCACGCTGATGGTCACCCACAGCATGGAGCAGGCGCTGACCCTCGGTAACCGCACCCTGATGATGCACCACGGACAAATCGTCGAGGAGCTCGACGCCGACGAGAAGCGGCGCCTCACCGAGAGCGACCTCCTCCACCGCTTCACCGAACTGCGCAAGCGGGAACAGCTGACCGAAGAACTCCGCCTGGAGCTGGTCGGCGGCTATCGATAACCCCTCCGTTGTTCCGTCGGATAACGCCGTAGGTCGGCGCTACTGCGCCGACCGGAACGGGGGCACCATTTCCTTGTCGTCACCGCCACATTTCCCGAACGGGGCGTTCCGTTCGCGAAGATCATCACGGCCGTAAGCCCGCTGCCTTCGTTCGCGTCGGCGCGGTAGCGCCGACCTACGGAGGAACCCCCGCCCTCGCGACGAACGAGCCCATTGCGCCCGCCTCCCCGAAAAGAAAAGGCCCCGCGAATGCAGGGCCCGATCGATCTAACGGAAAGTGCGGCGCCCCTCACGGCCCCCACGGCATCGGCATCCAGCTCCCCATCTTGCCCATGGTGCGGTTCACGTCGTGGGCCATGATCCCCATCTTGCCGTTCATCTCGTGCATGTCGACCGCCATCGCCGGCATCGCGCTCATCTTGGCGTTCATCTGGTTCATCGCCAGGGTCATCTGATCCATGTCGTCGGCCATCCGCGGCATCGCCTGCAGCGCCTTCTGCACCTCGTGCAGCATCGCCATGATCCCCTTCAACGGATCGATGCTCTTGCCGCTGGCGACGTCGTGGCGAATCGCCGCCATCTTCGCGTCGATCCGCTGGGCGTCCGCCTCGGCGTCGAACTTGGCCGTCGCCGCCATCTGGTCGGCGTCACTCTCCAGGCGCTTCGCATCGCCGGCCAGACTCTGCTCCACCCGGGCCACCTCACCCTCCGCGGCGACCGCCGACGGCCCGGAGAGGCCGACCCCCACATAGAGGCCGAGCCCGACCAGCGCGAACAGCGAACCGACCAGGCTGCGGTTCCAGCGCTCCAGACGGCGCATACGCTGCTCGCTGCCCTCGGCGAGGCGGGTGAGACGATCGACGCTGTCGAGCAGACGGGTGATTTCTTCGGTGCGGGGTTCCACAACAATCTCCTTATTGGTTGGTTGGAGGAAAAAACGCGGCTCAGGATAGAACAAAATCGCCGCGCGGGATATTTCATCCGGTTGCGCGAAGGGTCGCGCGGGGACAATCCCGAACACTTCATGGAACCGCATCCATTTCGCCGATCGACACGCCACACATTTTGTCGTCACGACATATCGGCGGCGGAAATCCACCCCAACGAACGGCTGCGAACCGCACCGTTCCCGTCCGCTCACCGCCCGTCGCGGCGTAACGGAGCAGGCGCTCGCCAGTTTCCGGCATGCTTGGGAACGACAATGCCAATGCAATAGATTGGAACCGGATGTAATCAACCGTAATGGCTTCCAATTCTATATATCAATAGAGTCCACCTGCGTTCAGCAAATTCAACGAGCCTCGGATAGTTTCGAAAGCAAAACTGGATCAGACATATTTATAGCGTTGCCAACCGACATCCATAACACCAACATCCGTTGATTTTCTGAGCCGACCCCAAAGACAAATTCAACCTCATTTGGAGCATTCAAAATGAAAGACTACGTCATACTCCGTCCGGCTGCGGACAACGTCGCCGCGTACCGTATTGAGGGCACCTCGATGATTATCATTGTTGCCAAAGGCCATACTGCCAACCTTTGCAGAGGCCTTGAGATCAGGCCCATTCACAACGAAATCGCCCCACCGATCTACCAGGTGACGCAGGACAACTGCGGGGCAATCGGCTCGGAAGAATATGACATTGCAGAATTTTTTTCGTACCCTGGCGTGGATTACGTCTATTTCGAAACCGCTCAGGGAACCATCAGGCTGGACATCCAGGAGCCAAGAGTGGAACACACCCCCGCGACGTTGGCAGCAGCACACTCTAACGACAATCAGGCGGTTGGGTATGCCCCGAACTCTACCGACATAAACAAGGCAATCAGCTCCGCGGTCAAACAGTTGCGAGCCAAATTCCCCGGCAACATCTCAGCCAAAATGGTAGATGCGGGATTCGTCGCCGCAGGCTCACCCATTGGAATCGCCTTCTTCTATGTAGTAATGGAAAGGCAATCGTAAAGTGAAATGGGGCCAGGTTCGAATTCGTTTGACCTGGCCCAATTTTTCAATACACCACGACAATCAATTATCGTCGCATCCAAGATGCCCCACTGCGCCCCCCGGGCCTTTCGTTGACGCTCACTCCGTACCCGACGCCCCTCAAGCCACCTTCACCCGCAACATCTCCTCGCCATTCTCGTCGGTGAGATGCACCGCGCAGGCGATGCAGGGATCGAAGCTGTGGATGGTGCGCAGGATCTCCAACGGCTGATGGACGTCGTGCATCTCGTGGTTGTCCTGCAACGCCGCCTCGTAGGCGCCGGGTTGGTTGTGCGGATCGCGCGGACCGGCGTTCCAGGTGGAGGGGACCACCGCCTGATAGTTGTCGATCCGCCCCTCCTTGATGACGATCCAGTGGGCGAGCCCGCCGCGCGGCGCCTCCATCACCCCCACCCCGCGCGCCTCGCGCGGCCAGCTGGAGGGTTCCCACAGGGCGTCGTTGAAGGTCTTGGTGTCTCCGGCGCGGATGTTGGCCACCAGCTGGTCGTACCACCCCTGCATGGCGTCGGCCAGCAGCTTGGTCTCCAGGGTGCGGGCGGCGGTGCGCCCGAGGGTGGAGAAGAGCCCCTCCACCGGCAGGTCGAGCTGGCGGAGCGTCATGCCGACCAGCTCCCGGGTGGGCTCGTGGCCCTGGGCATGGAGCATCAACACCCGCGCCAACGGCCCCACCTCCATCGGCTTGCCCTTCCAGCGCGGCGCCTTCATCCAGGAGTAGGCGTTCTCCACGTCCAGCTGCCGGAACGGCAGCGTCGGGCCGGTGTAGTTGGGTTTGGTCTCGCCGTCATAGGGGTGGAGCCCCTGCGCCTTGCCGCCGGCGTAGTCGTACCAGCTGTGGGCGACGAACTCCTCGATCTCCCCTTCCGCATCCAGATCCACCGGATGGACGGTGGAGAGATCGCGGCCGAGGATCACGCCGGGCTTGAAGAAGTAGTGGTCGGTGTCTCCGATGTGGGTGGCCGGCAGGTCGCCGTAGACCATGAAGTTGCCGAGCCCCTCGCCGCGGGTCGCCCAATCCTTGTAGAAACCGGCCACCGCCAGGGTGTCCGGCAGATAGACCTGATCGACGAAGGTACGCATCTGGCTGATGACGTCCTGCACCTGGGAGAGCCGCTTGGCATTGATCGCCGAGTCGGAGTTGAGGTCGATGGGGCAGGCCACCCCGCCGACCAGGAAGTTGGGGTGCGGATTCTTGCCGCCGAAGATGGCGTGCAGCTTGGCCACGTCGCGCTGCCAGCCGAGCGCCTCCAGGTAGTGGGAGACCGCCATCAGGTTGGCCTCCGGCGGCAGCTTGTAGGCCGGGTGCCCCCAGTAGGCGTTGGCGAAGATCCCCAGCTGCCCCCCCTCGACGAACCCCTTCAGCTTCTTCTTCATTTCCGCGAAGTAGCCGGGGGAGGACTTGGGCCACGCCGAGATCGACTGGGCCAGTTCGGAGGTGGCCTTGGGGTCGGCCTCCAGCGCGGAGACCACGTCCACCCAATCCAGCGCGTGCAGGTGGTAGAAGTGCATCACGTGGTCGTGGATGTACTGGGCGCCGATCATCAGGTTGCGGATCAGCTCGGCGTTGTGCGGGATGCGGTAGTCCAGCGCGTTCTCCACCGAACGCACCGAGGCGAGGCCGTGGACCAGGGTGCAGACGCCGCAGATGCGCTGGGCGTAGGCCCAGCCGTCGCGCGGATCGCGTCCGCGCAGGATCAGTTCGATGCCGCGCACCATGGTGCCGGAGGAGTAGGCCCGGGCGATCCGCTGCCCTTCCATCTGCGCCTCGATGCGCAGGTGCCCCTCGATGCGGGTGACGGGATCGACGACGATTCGTTCGCTCATGCTCGTTCTCTCAGCAATCCAGGAAATCCGCCAGGATGCGGTACTGCGCCTCGCGCTCGCCGTCCGGCGACTCCTCGCCGGCCTCGATGAGCTGGCAGGTGCGCGCCATGCGGCCGTTCATCGCCGCCTGCCAGGCGAGCCCCTTGCCGCGGGTCGGCGCCTTCGGCTCGACGCAGGCGATGGCCGCCCGCGCCACGAAGTAGCCGGCCTGGACCGACCAGTGGCAGTCCGCGCCGCAGCGGGCGTGGTGCTCCAGGACGGACTGCTTGGTCCCCTTGAAGGCGGCCTCCAGCATCTCGGGGGTGGTCGCCGGGTTCTTCGCCGCCGCCACCGCCACCCGCACCCGCTCGTCGTCGGCGAGATCGAGGACGTGCTCGACGAAACGCGCCGCCACCTGACGCTGGCGTGCCGCCTCCATCCCGTCGAGCACCGCGTGGAACGCCTGGTCGTTATCGATCGGTTTCATCGGAAGCCCCCTTCTCCGCACGATCCTCCACCAGATGCTCGGCGATCAGTTCGGTCAGGCCGACCACGGGGAGATCCATGTTGTTCTCCTCCAGCCCCTCCTCCAGGGTGATGCGGCAGTTGGCGCAGGCGGTGACCACCACCTCCGCCCCCGTCTCCAGCAGCTGCCGCTTCTTGCGCTGGAACGCCTTGAACTTCACCTCGTCGGCGCGCTCGTTGGCGCTCACCCCGCCGCCGCCGCTGCAGCACCAATTCATGGCCCCGCGATCCTCCATCTCGACGAAGCGGCTCGCCACCCCGTTCAGCAGATCGCGCGGCTGCTCCACCACGCCCCCCTTACGGGCGATCTGGCAGGGATCGTGGTAGGTGAGCCGCGCCTCCTCCACCCCCTCCGTCTTGAGCAACCCCTGGCGGCGGAACGCGTCGAGCACTTCGAGCACATGGCGCACCTTGAAGTTGTAGGGCCGCCCGATCAGGTTGGGCCCTTCGAAGCGGATCGCGGTGTAGGCGTGGCCGCACTCGGGGCTGATCACCGTCTGCACGCCGAGCTCCTCGGCGGCATCGACCACCCGCCGCACCAGCACCCGCGCCAGGTCCGACACGCCGATCTGAATGCCGCTGTTGGTCGCCTCGAAGGCCTTCGAGGCGATGGTCCAGCGCTTGCCCGCTTGGTGCATGATCTTGGCGATCGCCTCCAGGTACTCCGGGAAGTTCATGATCTCCATGGAGGAGAGCAGCACCATGTACTCGACACCGGCGCGGTCCAGCGGGATCTCCAGCCCGGTCTCCTTCTCCACATGGCCGATCTGCGCCTTCAACGCCGGCAGCTTCACCCCCATCGGGCTGCCGATCTCGATGGCGCGGGTGGTGGCGCCGATCAGCCCCTCCGGGGCGTGGCCGGCGGCGGCGAAGCCCTCGCGCAGCTTACGGATCATGCCGGAGATGTCGTTGCCCACCGGACAGACCAGCGAGCAGCGACCACACAGCGAGCAACCGTCGTAGACCAGGGTCTCCCACTGGGCGAAGACCTCCTCGGTGACCGGCTTGGCGAGGCCGACCGCGGCCTTCAGCTTGCCCCACAGGGTGTACTCCCGCTCCCAGACGCGGCGCATCGGCTCCACCTTGTGGATCGGCGTATAGCGCGGGTCGCCGGTCTCGGTGTAGAACAGGCACGCCTCGGCACACAGGCCGCAGCGGACGCAGGCGCTGAAGAAGCTGGCCACCGGCGCGTCGATCTGCTCTTTGATGAAGCGGATGCCCTTCTCGACCGATGGCGCGCTCATGACTCGACTCCCCGGTGGCCGGCCTGATACCCCTGATACCCACGGGCCAGCAGGAAACTGAAGATGTGGGTCAACTTGGTGAACGGCGCCACGATCAGCAGCAGCTCCACGCTGAGGATGTGCAGCGCCAGCATCAGGGTGTAGGGCAGCAGCAGGTGGTTGAACGCCAGATAGCCGGTGAGCACCGGCAACAGGGTGACCGCCCAGGCGACGTAGTCGTCCACCGTCGAGATCTGGCGCAGCACCGGGTTGACCTGGCGGAAGACGAAGGCGGCGACCAGCGAGAGCAGGGTGACGGCGGCGGCCGCGTCGACCATGCCGGAGGGCAGCGCGGTCCAGCCGACGCCCAGTGCCTGCTCGATCAGCGCGATGTGCGGACCGAACAGGAAGATCACCACGAACAGGCCGAGGTGCAGCACGTAGCCGTTGACGATGCGCAGCGGCTCGCGGGCGAACACCGAGCGGCGCGGCAGGGAGCGGCCGACGATGGTCCTCAACGCACCGGCCGGGCCGCTGCCCCGCCGCTCGGAGAGGTCCGCCTTGCGCCCCAGGCTGAGGATCTCGAACAGGCGCAGCAGCGTGCCGGCGACGGCCACGGTCAGCGCGATGTCGAAGCCCGGCCCACGCGCCCACAGCAACAGTTCGGTGGCGTTCACGACTTGGACTCCTGCGCCAGATCGGCGACCGCCATCGGTTCGTGGGCGGCCTGGTGTTCGGCCTTGCGCCGGCGGTTGTCGAGCCCCACCGCGGCGCCCGCCGCAACGCCGGCCGCCGCCGCGGCGAGCAGCGTGCCGCCGGCACGGTCGATGGGCTGCGAGAGGGCGGCGTAGAAGCTGCCGGCGTCCCAGAAGTCGGGCTCGGAGCAACCCAGGCAGCCGTGGCCCGATTCGATCGGGAAGCTGGTCCCCTGGTTCCACTTGACGGTGGCGCAGGCGTTGTAGGTGGTGGGTCCCTTGCAGCCCAGCTTGAACAGGCACCAGCCGGCCTTCGCCCCCTCGTCGTCGAAGCTCTCGGCGAACTGGCCGCGCTCGTAGAAGGGACGACGGTAGCAGCGGTCGTGGATGCTCTGGCCGTAGAAGGACTTCGGACGCCCGAGGTGATCCAGCTCCGGGATGGCGCCGAAGGTCAGGTAGTGGGCGAGCACACCGGTGATCACCACCGGGATCGGCGGGCAGCCCGGTACGTTGATGATCGGCTTGTCCTTGATGATCTCGCCCACCGACACCGCGCCGGTGGGGTTGGGCGCGGCCTGTGGCAGACCGCCGAAGGCGGCGCAGCTGCCCACCGCGATGATCGCCGCGGCCCCCTTCGCGCTCTCTTCGAGCATGTCCAGGTTGCTGATGCCGGCGATGGTGGAGAAACCGGGATTGCCCAGCGGGATCGAGCCGTCCACCACCAGCAGGTAGCGGCCGGCGTTCTCGTGCATCGCCGCCTCGCGGGCCGCCTCCGCCCCGGCGCCGGCCGCCGCCTGCAGGGTGTGGTGGTAGTCCAGCGAGATGTGGTCGAAGATCAGCCCCTCGACGCTCGGCGAGTGGCTGCGGGTGAGGGACTCGGTGCAGCCGGTGCACTCCTGGAAGGAGAGCCAGATCACCGAAGGACGCCGCGCCCGCTCCAGCGCCGCGGCGATCGCCGGCACCATGCTCGGCGGCAGCGCCATCAGCGAGGCGGTGGCGGCGCAGAACTTCAGAAAGCCGCGGCGCGAAACCCCCGCGCGACGCAGGCTTTCGCCCAAGGTGATGTCATCCACCATGCTCAACCCTCCCGATCCGGAGCGGACACGCCGCTCAGGAACGCGGTGATTGCGCCAGTTCCTCCTGAAGGCGTAAAACGCTGTCGTGCACGTCCTCGGTGGGTGTGCGCAGCAGTGAAGGGATCTCGCAGACCTCGATCTGCAGGGCGATCGATTGATCGTCGACGTCGCGATGGTCGACGATCCAGACCCCGGGAAAGCGGCTCTCCCAGATCCGCGTCTCGCCCATAGCCGTTAGCGTAGCGTAAATCTCCCCTTTTCCCAGGAAGCCCAACAGCCCCTCGACCTCACCGGGCGCGAACGGAACGGCGCGCAGGTCGATGGTCGTGGTTTCCGCCGAGGCGGCCAGCCGGGTCAGGGCGTGACGCACCTCGTGCAGCAGCGGGAGCGCGTTGTGGGTCGACTGCGGCGGCGGCGCCACCTGAATCGCAATCCGGTCCAATGCCGACATGGCCGAGTACCTCCACAGGTAGGGGATCGGCGGACGCCGATTCAGGATGGGGACGCCAGCCGATACCACCGCTCGGCGAGCGTCATCACCGTTTCGCAGGCGAGGGGAATGGCCTCGCGCACCGCGGGGCTCGGCTGCTCGCCCCAATCGATCACCGCCGGTTCCACGCCGACCAGCGCGCGGAACGGAGGAAGGGTATCGGAAAGACGTGCGATGTCGAGCAGATCGCTCAGCCCCACCTCGTGGACGCTCCGGCGGTTGCCGCGCAGATGGCGCTCCATCGCCTCGTTCTCGAACAGCACCACCGCCCCCGGCGCACCGCCGGCGCGGGTGGCATCCACCACGATCAAGTGGGTGTGACCGGCGATCTCCTCGGCCAGGGTGAAGCTGAGGGTGCCGCCGTCCAACAGGGTGACGTCATCCCGTCCGCCCAGTTGCCCGGAGAGGGCGTCGACCACGTGGACGCCCACCCCTTCGTCGCTGAGCAGGGTGTTGCCGATACCGAGAACGAGCAGTCGAAAGCTGGACAAGGGGGACTCCCATGGGCAGGCGCCGAATCGCCCGGAGCGGACCGGCAGAAACATCCCTTTCGATTCTAGCCTGCATTCTTCACCCACTTGCTGACTCAAACCGTGTAAAAGAACGGTGTGTCGCGATCGATAGCCGCGTCTCGGTTCCCTGTAGGAGCGGCCCCGAGGCCGCGATGCTACGGAGTGCCGCGGCCTGCCGATGGCGGCGGGGGTCAACAGATGGAGCGCCCGGCCTCCACATCCTGCTTACGCCAAGTAGGCAAGCACCGCCCAAGGGCTCGCGAAAGAATCTCCCGGAACGCCCTGCCCGCGCCGGTGGCATCAACCCGGAGTAGAAAAGATTGACTTCTCCCCGCCGCAATCCGATGGTGCGGCGCAGATTATGCGGAACTCCCCAACATGGCCGATCGCTTCCTCCTCATCCTGATCAAGCCCTCGCGCTACGACGACGACGGCTACGTGGTGCAGTGGCACCGCTCGGTCTACCCCTCCAACGCGCTGACCGTAGTCAACGCGCTGGCCGAGGAGTGCGCCGAGCGCCGGGTGCTCGGCGAGGGGGTCGAGATCGTCGTCGAGGCCTACGACGACCAGTGCGCGATGCCCTCGGTGGAGCAGTTCGCGGCGCGCATGAAGGCGGCGCGGGCGGGGGCGCTGGCCTGCTTCGTCGGCATCCATACCGCCCAGTTTCCGCGCGCCGCCGACCTCGCCCGCCGCTTCCGCGCCGCCGACATCCCGGTGGCCATGGGCGGCTTCCACGTCTCCGGCGTGCTGGCCATGCTCCCCGAGCCGACCCCGGAGCTGCAGGAGATGCTCGACCTCGGCGTGACCCTCTTCGCCGGCGAGGCGGAAGGACGCTTCGAGCAGTTGCTGAAAGACGCCCACGCCGGCTCCCTGCCGCCGCTCTACAACCACCTCGACGATCTGGTCGACCTCGCCGCCGCCCCTCCCGCCACCCACCTGCCGGAGCAGGTCGAGCGCAAGCTCGCCCACTCGCTCAACCCCATCGACCCGATCGAGGCGGGCCGCGGCTGCCCCTTCAAGTGCACCTTCTGCACCGTGATCAACGTCCACGGGCGCAAGCCGCGGATGCGCTCCGGCGAGACCATGGCGGCGGTGATCCGCCACGCCGTGCAACGCGGACGCAAGCGCTTTTTCTTCACCGACGACAACCTCTCGCGCAACAAGAACTGGCGCGAGATTTTCACCGCGCTGGCGCGGCTGCGCGAGGAGGAGGGGCTGGCGTTCACCATGGCGCTGTCGGTCGACACCCAGAGCGACAACGACCCCGACTTCATCCCGATGGCGGTGCGCGCCGGCGCCGTGCAGGTGTTCGTCGGCATGGAGAGCGTCAACCCCGACGCCCTGGAGCTGGTGGGCAAGAAGCACAACGCGGTGAAGCGCTACCAGCGCTTCTTCCTCGAATGGAAGCGCCACGGCGTGGTGACCATGGCCGGCTACATCATCGGCTTCCCCAACGACACCCCGCAGAGCGTGCGCCGCGACCTCAAGCTGATCCAGGACGAACTCGCGGTCGACATCCTCTACCCCTTCATCCTCACCCCGCTGCCCGGCTCCGCCGACCACGCCGCGCTGTGGAACCAGGGGGTGCCACTCGACCCCAACCTCTCGCGCTACACCTCCTGCCACGCCACCCAGCCCCACCCGACCATGAGCGGCGCCGAACTGGAGGCGCTGTTCGCCGAGACCTGGAAGATCTTCTACAGCACCGAACACGTCGCGCGCATGCTGCGCCGCCAGGCCACCCTCGGCGGCGACATGGACGCGCTGGCCGAATTCATCCTCGGGGTGGGCGCCACCTACGGCATCGAAAAGGTCCACCCCTTCGAGACGGGGCTGTTCCGCATCAAGCGCCGGGACGAACGCGATCCGGCGAAACCGCGCGAGGCGGCCCTCCCCTTCTACCTGCGCCGCGGCGTCGAATTCACCGTCGCCCAGCTGCGCTGGGGCTGGCACATCCTGCGCCTCCAGCGGATGACCCGCGCCGCCGAGCGCCACCGCGGCCAGCCGCCGGACCCTGACGACAAGGCGCTGCTCGGCTACGACCACATCCCGAAATAGCCGGCCCCCCAATTTGGGCTCTACGCTCGAATTGGTGGCGCCTCCTACGGAAGGGAAAACCAAGAATCGACTGTCACACCGGAATCCCTACGCCATTTCCGGAAAGAAGCAGCGTGACTTCAGTAGAAATAGCAGTTGATGTACCGAAAAATAACGGTATAACTTTATAAACGATTTCGCTGACAAGAAACTCACCGATTGCCTAAGGAGAAATCGCCAAAGAAATTTCAAATATTATAAATAAATAATACTGAACGATGCTCCACAGACTGCATAGTTGATGCAGTGCCGCTTGGCGGCCATACAAACACCGGAAACGCAACACGTGCCCCCTTCCATCGCCAAGAAGAACGACGGCTTTTTATACATGGCAAAGGAAACAGTGCACTACCGACATACGGACCAACGAAAATCGTCGCATTATAATAGGGAGAAGAGTGATGAAAAATAGCATAAAAATGCTGGCTTTTGCCTCAATTGCCATCGCCACATTATCCGGATGCGGAACCATTGACGACAGATATTATGTACAACGCGAGTGGTCGAAATCACTTCGTGAGCTGGGGATCATTCCATTATTTCCGCCACGAGAGGATGTTTTCGTCGGAGATGTATATGCATACGGATACGATCCCGCAAGCCAAGAAATCGAGGACATTTTCCTCAACCCATGGGATAGTTTGAGTGAAGAACAGAGGGTGTGCCGCCGCATTATGGGAATGAGCCCCCGTCTCGCCCGACTAGGAGATGATTTCAGTTCAAAAATCGATAATGAGTATTCAAAAACCATCTCCGCACCCAAGACACCTTCCAGCTACGACAACATCGTAGGCAATCCCGCATGGGGAGCCGCGGACCAGAAGGTGAAGTCGAAGCAGGAAGCACTCGACAAATTGATGAAGACGGTTTCCGACGCCAATAATAACGTAGAAAGAATAACCGCTGAAAAACAGCAACTGACCTGGCAGGTTGAAAAGGCCTCATCAGAGGTAACAATGGCGGAAACGGCACTGAATACCGCCAAAGAAGCCCTCGTTGATGTATCGGCGGAGCAAGCGGAAGTCGACCGCCTAGACGGCGAAATCCTCAGCAAGACGGATGCAAAAAAAGAGGCAACGAGAGCCGAGGAGGATATCGCCGAAGATGCTCCTGACGAACAAAAATCAAGAGCACAACGGGCCGTCACCCAAGCGACCCGCGATTTGGAAGATGCGATGATAGCGAAAGAACGCGCACAGGCTGCATTGACTAAGAAGCAAACGGCGCCGCGTGACGTTAGTGCAGAACAGGAGGCGCTGAACGCCGCAAAGAAAACGAAAGCCGACCTGGATCGCGCTCTTGTGCAGAAAACCCATGAACTGACACTCGCAACCGCGGCAGCTACAAAACTATCGACCGAATCACCAGACAAAATCACCGCAGCAAAGGCCGCTGTAGAAAGCGCAAAATCCGTGCGCGACGCAATAGCCAAAGCCGGCGCCGGACTGCTTCAGCCCCAACCACGTGATGATAAATATTCCATATTCCTGAATGATATCGAGGTGGCTGCGTTGCCATCGAAGCCGGACGACACATTTGGTTCGAGGAACAATCGAATGCGACTGGTTGGTTTCCCGGAATTTGCCACCGTAAGTTTCTCGCAAGGCGATCTTTCCGCGCTAATTCCAATCGAAGCCATGGGACTCGGGATAAACATCAGCAGGAGCAGCATCGATCGAGTCAGCGTCAAGGTGCCAGCCGCTGAGTCATATTCGCTTTCTGCGGCAACGGTCATGTCCACCTTATTCAACAGTCCGGTGTATTCGACCAACCCCCAGAACACCTCACCAACCTGGAAATCGAAACCAGGATCTCCGCTCGCATCCCACCTACCCTTCGTTGATGCGGTGGCCAACCGTGGAGCATGCACCATCGCTGGCAAGCCGGAGTATGTCCACTTACGAATCGTAACCGAGGTGTTCTATGCGCGAGCGCTGGATATTGCGCTGTTCTCGTCCGACAGTTTTGGCATGAGAACGCAGCTGGCATCCCCTACCACGCTAATCGGCGCCCAAACCACAGCAGATGAATCCTCGAATATACCTGCAATGACGCCTGCCACACTTGATATGGATCACCTGGACACGGCCGCTTCCGCCGCACTCTTGGCCAGGCTGAAAAGCAGGATTGGAACAACCCAGGCTGTACCCGGCGGTTCGGTACAGCTGGTAAACTACAGCGACCGGTCCATTGGCCTGCGCCGGGTATTTGACCGGCCGATTGCGATCGGCATGCGAGGAATATCCATCGAGTACAACCCTGCCACAAAAGAGTTTGGAAAAGCCGGCTTAATAGTTTCTCCCGTTCCAAGTTATAAGCCAGGGTTTTGATTCATGAAATAGCGAAACTCGAGTCATGGTCCGTATAGCGTAATTTAGAGATTCCGGAAAGGAGTACCTCATGTCCGTATTTCGTCGATTTTCCGTGACCGACAAGTCCGGCACGATCTATCAAGAATACTTGGCGCGAAATCTAAATGTGGAGCGCACGCCACAGGCACGGCAGCAGATCATCGAAGGTACGTTTCAGCGTAGCGATGAGTCACGCCATCGCAGCGTTCGACCGTTCTTCTACATGGACCAGCCGCGCAAGAGTGTGATGTATGTCCTGCCCAGACACGAACGATATCGATGGAAATACTGGTCCACACGACTGCAAGCGGGTTTGGATCTGTTCCCCAAGGGAACCCTCGACTCGGGAGTGAATCCACGGGTAGTTTTCGGTTTGGACGAACTTCGAGAGAAGCTGATACTCCAAGACGCCGGGCTGGATGATGCGTACACCGAGTACCTCAAGGTTCTGGTGCTGAATGACCATCCATTTCTTCTGCAACGACCTCGAATGAATCTGTTCGTTGACTACGCCAACGAGGACGAGATTGGTTTCGTTGCCGTGTTTGACCACGACGACTCCCGTTTTTTCGCACGCCTTCGCTGGGAAAGCGTCACGGACATCGATATCGACACGGCGAAGAGCTGGGCGGACACGCGACACAGCGACAACCTGTTTACCTTGCCGGAAAGCGGCGATTATTGGGTCAATTTCCGTCGCTGGGCGCCCGCAACCCGCGCCTTGCAGCTTCTTGACTCATTCGCCGAAAAACTCGAAGCAGGCGGGCAGATCGACTTCGCAAGCCGCGATTTTCAACTAGCTCTAAAATATCTGCCGCGCGGCAATCAACTTCCCAGCCGGGCGAAGCGTCAACTACGAATAGTGCAGCGATATGCGAAAGGAAAAGCCCGCTCTGATATCGAGGACGCCTTGTTCGAGATTCGCTTCAAATTCCAGCTTGAAGACGACTGGGCGAGTAACGACGACCCCGACGACATCGATACGCTATGGGATCTGTTAAAGGACCTGCCGGATTCCAATGTGGAAGGAAACACCTCAATTGCCGAGATACTGGTGGACAATCAAAAATCCGGGGGGTGGTACGACCCGCGCACCCATGAGATCGGCATTGGGGAAAGCGAACTTCCTCGCGGGGAAGAATTCGACAAGGTCGTACGACATGAGGTAGGCCACGCAGTTCATGACCAACGGGGTGAGCTGATAGATGACTTTCTTAAGTCCCAATTCGGCTGGCAGGTCTTTGACAAGAGCAACTCGGGCATAGACGAATGGGTCGGTCTAATGGGTGGATGGGGATCGCTCAGCCCATCAGACCAACAACTTGTACGCAGGATCATTCGATACGGATTGGGTGATGGCAAGTGGAATGGAAACCCGATCGTCCTCCCTGAAGATCACATCTGGAACACCGCGGATTTCGGTCCTCGCCGGGCTTTCGAAGGCAGCATCAAAGACGGAAGGTACTGGTGGGAAAACCATGCGCACTGGTATCAACACGGGAACAGGGCTTTTTCGTTCAATTTCTACTACAAAACCCTGATGGTGGTTAACTCCGATACGATCACCCTGCTTGGCAAACTGCCTGACGCCTATGCCGCCATGTCGCCGGCCGAGTTTTTCGCGGAGCTTTACGCGGCCTACCACGATCTGGATGCAGATATTTCGTTTTTGCCGGACTTCGTACAAAAGTGGTTCGTTGACAATATCGGTGGGCGAGGGGAGGAGCGGGACTAGCGAAATGATGAGCGCCGGGCGCGTCGAGGGGATCTCGCCCCATGGGTCATCCTATCGTAGATGCCGACAACGCGACCCCATGCAGACACCTCACCACCACGCCCCACCCGACCATGAGCGGCGCCGAACTGGAGGCGCTGTTCGCCGAGACCTGGAAGGTCTTCTACAGCACCGAACACGTCGCGCGCATGCTGCGCCACTAGGCTACCCTCGGCGGCGACATGGACGCGCTGGCCGAATTCATCCTCGGGGTGGGCGCCATCTACGGCATCGAAAAGGTCCACCCCTTCGATACGGGGCTGTTCCGCATCAAGCGCCGGGACGAACGCGAGGCGGCCCTCCCCTTCTACCTGCGCCGCGGCGTCGAGTTCGCCATCGCCCAGCTGCGCTGGGGCTGGTACATCCTGCGCCTCCAGCGGATGACCCGCGCCGCCGAACGCTACCGCGGCCAGCCGCCGGACCCCGCCGACCGGGCACTGCTCGGCTACCCGCGCGAGCCGGCGACCGCGGCGGAGTAGCCGCCTGCAGCCGAGACCGCACGAGGGAGCGGCGCCCGGCAGATCCCCCTTGCCATCGACCGCCCACCGGACCCTATACTTGCCCACCTTTTACCCCCGTATGGAGCCGCCAACATGAAGAGCCGTTTCCGCCAAACCCTGGGTCTGCTGCTGGTCGGTCTCGCCGCCGGCGCAAGCGCACCGGCGAGCGCCGACCTCATCACCCTGCGCGCGGACGAGTGGTGCCCCTACAACTGCGCGCCGGACAGTGACAAGCCGGGCTATCTGGTGGAGATCGCCAAGCGGGTCTTCGAGGGGGCCGGTCACCAGGTCGACTATCAGTTGCTCAACTGGGCGCGGGCGATCGAGGAGACGCGCGCCGGCAAGTACACCGCCATCGTCGGTGCGGCACGCGGCGACGCGGAGGACTTCGTCTTCCCGGCCGAGGTGCTGGGCAAGAGCGTCAACGCCTTCGTCGCGCGCAAAGACGACCCGTGGAGCTACACCGGCATCGCCTCGCTGGAGAACCGCAAGCTCGGGGTGGTCCGCGACTACTCCTACAACGACGCGGTGGACGGCTACGTGGAGGCGCACAAGAACGACGCCGAGCGGGTGCAGATCGCCTCCGGCGACAACGCCCTGGAGGTCAACCTGCGCAAGCTGCAGAAGGGGCGGCTGGATACGGTGGTGGACGGCCAATACGTGCTCACCTACACCCTCACCCGCCTCGGCCTGAACGACTCGATCCACCTGGCTGGCGCCGACGACTCGCCGGACCCGATCTACATCGCCTTCTCGCCGAAGGCGCCGAAGGCCGGCGAGTACGCCGAGCTGCTCGCCACGGGGGTGGCCGCGATGCGCGCCAGCGGCGAACTGCAACAGATCCTCGCCAAGTACGGTCTCAGCGACTGGCAGTGACCGCCCCGCCCGGCGGCCCCCCGGGCCGCCGCGAACTGGGGCGTCGTCTCCGCCGGCCCGTCCGAACGGGGTGTTCTGTTCGGACGGGCCCTCATGGCCGCAAGCCCGCTGCTTTCGCTCACGTCGGCGCGGTAGCGCCGACCTACACCCGGAACTGCGCCACCTGGGCGCGCAGCCCCTCGACCCGCTGGTCCTGATTGTCGAGGGTCGCGCGCACCTGGGTGACCGCGGCCCCGCTCTCGGTCAACCCCCGGGCGAGATGCTGCGCGCTGGTGTAGACCCGCGCCGACTCGGCGGCCTGATCGGCCGCCGCCCGGCCGATGTGGGTGTTCGCATCGTCGATCGCCTGCACCGCCGAGAAGATCTCCCCGAAGGTCGCGTCCGCGGCGCGGATCGCCGCGACGCCGCGGGCGATACTCCCCTCGGCCGCCTGCATGTCGCTCCCCAGGGTCTCGGTCTCGCTGTTCAATCCCTCGATGATGCCGCGGATCTCGGCGGTGGAGGCGCGCGTCCGCTCGGCCAGGGTGCGTACCTCGCCGGCCACCACCGCGAAGCCGCGGCCCGCCTCGCCGGCGCGCGCCGCCTCGATCGCGGCGTTGAGGGCGAGCAGATTGGTCTGCTCGGTCAGCTCGTTGATCGCCACCAGGATCGAGCCGATCCGGCCGGAGGAGTGGGCGACCCGCTCGATGGTCGCGCCGAGCTTGGCCACCCCGGACTCGATCGCCGCCATGCCGTTGACCGCCTCGACCAGCTTGACCCGACCGCCATCGGTGCGGGCGTGGGCCTCGCCGGTGGTCGCCACCACCTCGTCGACGCCGGTCGAGACCTGCTCCGCCAGGCGGTCCATCTTCCCCATCGCCTCCACCAGTTGGCGGATCTGCGCGTGCCCCTGCTCGAAGCTGACCAGCAGTTGCTGCACGTTGGCGGCGAGCTGGAGGTTTCCGGTGGCCACCTCCTCGGAGCCGCACTTGACCTCGGAGACCACCCCTTGCAGTTCGCCGATGAAGCCGTTGACGTTGCCGGCGATGCGCCCCACCTCGTCGCTGCCGCTCACCGAGAGACGCCGGGTGAGATCGGAGCCGACCCCCTCCAACTCCCGCATGAAGCGCTCCAGGGGGGCGCGCAGCATGGTCCGCAGGAGCACCACCACACTCACCACCAGGAGCACGGTGACCATCACGAAACCGGCCATCTGCCCGCGACTGGAATCGGTCAGCTCCCCATCCACCCCGGCCTCGTAGCCGCTCAGTTCGCTCAGCCGCGCCGCCTTCAGCTGCGCACTCTTCTCGGCGATCGCCCGATCGCTGTAGTGGATGCGCACCGTCCCCAGCGTCTCCTTGCCGCGGGCCACCGTCACCGACTGACTCCCTTCCCCGCCGACGACGCCGGCGGGCAGGTCCCGGGCGAAGCGCAGCCCGCCCCCCTCGCGCCACAGCGAAGCGAACGGCTTGCCACCGGGCTCGTCGACATCGATCGCCAGCAGTTCCGGATAGTCCATGAACGAGCGCAGCACCGGCTCCAGCCCCTCCCAGTTGACGTCGTAGAGGTACTGCTCGGCGATCTGCCCGATGAGACGGGAGACGAACCCCATGTTGCGCTCCAGCGCCTCGCGCTGGGCCTGCTCCAGGCTCTCCACCGCGGCCATCACGTCACTGCGGTGACGCTCCTTGATCGCTCCGACGATCTGCTTTTCCGACTGGAACAGCCACGCCCCGGTGGCGCCCAGCGACAAGGCGAGGATGACGCCGACGACGAGCGCGGTCTTGACGACGATACTGCTGTTGATCATGACACTGCTAATCCGTTGGGGCGGGCACCCCGAAATGGGATCGACCGACCGCCTCCGGTCCCGTGGAGGCGCTTGCCGCAGGCAAGTATCCGCCCGCCGGGCGCGCCACTCAATAGGCCCCTTGCAGACCATCCGCCCCCCTTCGGCGGCCGTCCTCGTCAGTGGTCAATGGGGCGTAACGAGTTCCTCTCTTGCCCCTTTCTCAGAAAGGCATCGATCGCCTCGACCGCGTCGTCGGCATTGAGATCGCGGAAGAAGTGTCCGGCGCCTTCGACCCACTTCACCTCGACGTTTTCACGCTCGGCGAGCGGCGGGAACTTCTGATCATTGACGACGATCTCGTCGTCCCCCGCGAGCAGCACCAGCAACGGCTTGGTGATCTGCGGAATCAGATAGGCGGTATCCAGGCGGGGATCGGCGCCGTAGTAGGAGACGAAGCAATCCGCCGTCGCCGAGGTATCGGCGCAGTAGAGGAAGTCGATGGGCTGCAGCACCGTGTCGCCCCTGCCCTCCTCGATCAGCTCGCGGGCCCGCTCCAGCAGCGGCTCCAGCGGCTTGTGGTAGCGCTTCTCATAGGCGGCGGCATCGTTGGTCTCGCGGGTATCCGGCGCCAGCAGAACCACCGAGCGGATCACCGGGTCGTCATGCTCGGCGGCGAACAGCGCCGTCTCCGCCCCGCCCCGCGAGTGGCCGAGCAGAACCACTGCCCGTGCGCCCTCGGCCTTCAGCCAGCCGACCCAGGCGCCGATCTCGCCGGGCGCGTCGGTATAGCGGTGGCGGTGGGTCGCCTTGCAGTCGTAGCGGCCGTGGCGGTCGTCGACGCCCAGGCTGAGATTGATCGCCAGCGTGCTGTAGCCGAGCCCCTTGAACAGCCGCTGGAGGTAGACGTAGAGCTCCATGCCGCGGTACATCAGCCCGCCGTGGGTGATCAAGATCACCCCGTCGGCGAGCGTCTTGCCTTCGGCCAGCTCCAGATTGCCGTTGAGCGTGAGGCTTCCGTACGGCAGCGTAACCTCATCGGCATACGCCGAACGGGCGGTGAACGACAGGCTCAGGATCAGGCAGCCGATATAGATTCCAAGTCGCATGCATTTCTCCTCTTTTCGCTGGTACTGGTATCCAACCCATATCCATGGCCGTTCGCGACGGCACTTCGGCCGGACGGTGTTATTTACCACGAAGGGCACGAAGGGGAACGATCGGAACTCTTCAGCTCCGGTGGCCCGACGTCACAACAGCCAGATCGTCGCCAGCCCGAGGAAGATGAAGAAGCCGATGGCATCGGTGAGCGCGGTGACCAGCACGCTGGAGCCGAGCGCCGGGTCGCGCCCCATGGCGTGGAGCCCCAGCGGGATGCCCAGCGCCAGCAGCACGGAGACGAGCAGGGTGAAGACCATCGACACGCCGATCACCCCGGCGAGATGGATGTCGCCATAGGAGAGCAGCGCGAACAGCCCCACCACGCTCCCCCACACCCCGCCGCTGACCAGGCTGAGGCCGAGCTCCTTGCGCACCAGGTGGCCGAGGTTGTCGCGGTGCACCTGTTCGAGGGCCAGTCCGCGCAGCACCAGGGCGGTGGTCTGGTTGCCGGTGTTGCCGCCCACCGCGGTGACGATCGGCATCAGCGCGGCCAGCGCCACCACGTGGGCGATCGCCTCCTCGAACAGGCCGATCACCTTGGCGGAGAAGAAGGCAGTGAGCAGGCTGAGCGAGATCCACGCCCAGCGGTTGCGGGCGCTGTTCCAGATCGGCGCGAAGAGATCCTCCTCCTCGCGCACACCGCTCGGGCGCAGGGCGTCCTCGGCGGCGCGGTCGCTGACGAATTCCATCACCACGTCGATGGTGAGCCGGCCGATCGGCTTGCCGCGGTCGTTGACCACCGGGGCGGAGATCAGGTCGTAGCGGTCGAAGGCCTGGGCCGCCTTGCCCGCCCCCTCCTCGGGGTGGAAGGTGACCACGTCGCGGGCCATGCACGCCCCCACGGCGCGCTCCGGCGGGGTGAGCAGCAGGGTCTGCCAGGGGAGGACGCCACTCAGGTGGCCGCGGCGGTCGACCACCATCAGCTTGTCGTTCTGCTCGGGCAGCTCGGCGCGCCCGCGCAGCCCCTCCAGCACCTCGCCGAGGCGCTGCTCCTCGCGCACCACCACCATCTCGTTGGTCATCAGGAAGCCGACGCTGTCCTCCGGGTAGTTGCGCCCGGCGGCGAGCCACACCCGCTCGTCGGCGGAGAGGGTGGCGAGGCGCCGCTCCAGCAGCGCCGGCGGCAGATCGGCGGCGAGGTAGACCAGGTCGTCCCCATCGAGCTGGGCGAGCACCGCCGAGAGGGTGTCCTCGTCGCACTCCTCGATCACCTGGCGGCGCACCGAGTCGCCCAGCTCGAGCAGCAGGTCACCGCCCATCCGCGACCACACCCGCCGCCACACCCGCCGCCGCCGCTCCAGCGGCAGCATCTCCATCACCCGCGCCACGTCGGCGACATGGAGATCGCTCAGCCGGGCATCGAGCTTCGCCTGGTGCTGACGCGCCACCAGATTCTCCACCACCGCCTGCTGCGGCCCCTGCTGATGGTGGACCAGCTCCTGCTCCAGCTCCTGCTTGTCGAGCAACTCGTTGACCTGACGCAGGATGTGTTCGAAGCGCTCGGAGGACACGGGGCGGCACCTGTCGGCTATCGGGGCGGGTAACGGGGTTGGGGAAACGGCACGGGGCGGGCGCCATTCTTCCACAAAGCCGTGACAGCTTCTATGCACCGGCCGCCGCCGATGAGCGTCGCACAGAGGGTGGACACACGGCGGCCGGTCGCAATAAGGGATATACGCCTATAACGCCTATAGATTTTCCTATAGGCGCCTATAACACTCATGGAAAACGATCGGAGCGTTTCCCTGAAAATCGATAATCAATTGTATTCAATATAAAAATCATGTTTGGCACCCGTACTGCATCCGGTAGACCGATATTCGAACAACCCCAATAACCGCAACCGGCCTCACCCTCTCGGGAAAGCGGGGCATACCCCCCGCCCCGGATGGATGCCATGGCGGTTCGTGGAGATACCACCACATGACATCGTCACCTTCCGCTACCAACGGCCTGCAACTGGACCGACGACAGTACCAGGCGAGGTTCAACGGCCAGCCGCTCGAACTCACCCCCACCGAATACCGCCTGCTGAGCACGCTCGCCGCGGAGTCGGGGCGCCCCCAATCGCGCCCCCACCTGCTCGGGTTGCTGTATGCAGACCACCGCGTCGTCGGTCCCCGCACGCTGGACGCCCACGTGAAGAACCTGCGCCGCAAGCTCCGCCCGCTGGTCGGCGACCGCGACCCGATCCGGGCGGTCTACGGCATCGGCTATCAGCTCGATCTCGGCTGACTCATGGCGACCGCCTCTGCCGTCACACACCTCAGATGACGGCTGCCGCGGCGCCGCCGGCCGCTGGAGGTGCGCCGTTGCCTCTATCCCGAGGGGTCGCACCGCGTACGTCAGAGGCGGGTGATGACCGCCTCCTCCGCCAACCGCGACTTGGGCAACCTGGCATTGGGATCGTCGGCGGAACGGTAGCCCAGCGAGACCATCACCACGCCGGTCAACCCCTGGCGGTGCAGATCGAACGCCTCGTCGAGCACGCGGGCGTCGAAGCCCTCGATGGGGCAGGCGTCCACCTCCAGGCTCGCCGCCCCGAGGAGCAGGAAGCCGAGGGCGATGTAGAGCTGCTTCTCCATCCAGTGCTGCAGGTCCTTGTAGACGAAGCGGTGCAGGTCGGTGAAGTAGCGCCGCCCCCCGTCCTCCACCCCCGGCTTGACCTGCACGCCGGGGAAGCGTCCGTCCCGCGCCTCCTGCTCCAGCAGGTTGCGCAGGTGCTCCTCGTCGAGACCCACCTTGGCGCAGAGCACCACGATGTGGGAGGCGTCGGTCACCCGCGGCAGATTGAACGCGTAGGGGCCGCTGGTCGCCTTGGCGACGCGCTGCTTCGCCTCCTCGCTCTCGACGAGCAGGAAATGCCAGGGCTGCGAGTTGGTGGAAGAGGGGGTGTAGCGCAGCAGCGTGAGCAGCTCCTCGACGATCTCCGGGGCGATCTTGCGGGAGGGGTCGAAGGCCTTGGTGGTGTAGCGGCGCTTCGCGTAGTCGGTGATCTTCATGGCGTATTCCTCGGGTGGCCGTTGGACGCCGAGATCATGCCGCATTCCACCTCGTTTGAAAAAGCCCTTGCGGGATGACGCGGTTCTGGCCGATTGCCGTCAACTCGACCCGGCGGTGCGCGAACGGAGGCGGTTTCCGGAAGCGTGGTGTGGCGCGGTGGAGTGAACACGCCTCCGCAGGAGGATGGGCCCGACCGCGGGGGGAACCGCCTTCATCCGGCCTCGGAGACGCGGGACCGCCCCCCTCACGATCAGGGGGCGTTCTCCGCGGTAGGGACGGGGAGGTCAGGGACGGATGTAGGCGAAGCCCTGCTGCTGGAGGTGGGCCAGCTCGGCGACGCCGCTCGGCACCACGTCCTCCTGGCTGGCGTCATAGAGATCGTTCTCCAGATCCACGTGCTTGCCACGCAGGGTATTCGCGCAGATCTTGAACTTCACCCCCTGCTGCTTCAGCCCGGAGATCTTCGCCTGCATGGTCTCGTTGGCGTTGCCCCGCTTCAGCTTGGTATTGCCCACCGCGTCGGGGTCGAGCAGCAGGGTCAGGCCATTGCCGTGGAGCACCACCCGCAGGTCGAGATTGGCAGCGCCCACCGCGTTGACGTGGTTCTGGATGTTGCGCAGGGCGCCGGCCTGGCGCTGGGGGTCGTCGTAGTTGATGTGGTAGACCACCTTCTGCTTGCCGTAGTCGCCGGCCGCCGCCGGCATGGCGAAACCGACCAGGGTGAACAGCAGCGCCAGCAGCGCGATCGCTCGGTTCTTCATCATCTCCACCTCCAAAGGGGCTATCGGTTGTCGTTCTCACCGCCACCCACCGGCCCGGGAAGGACGGTGGGGGCGATCCGTCGTTCCCGTTGCAGTGTGAAACAGCGAGGAATTGCGGGATAGAGGTAAAAACCCTTGGTCGTCTTCGGGTGCCTCGGTGGAAATCGGGGCGGGAGAGTCTCCCGCAAACCGCTCTCCGCGCAAAAAAAGACAGGAAAACCACCCCCTTTTTTCCGCCCTTTTACCCCCTTCCAAGCCCGCTCTAACCGCGCCCGATCTTTCCTTTAGACTCCGCCCTGCGGTGGGTTATGCTGGCCGCCCCGAGAACCCGACCCGTCCGCGAATCAGCATGGAGTTGACGCCCCTTGCCCAGCACGCCCGCACCGAATATGCCCGCGCCTGAATACCGGCAACGGCAGTGCCTTGCGGGCGAACTGCCGGCGGGGCTTCCGCGGCGTCGTCCCCTGGCGGGACGAAGGGGAGGGGTGTGAGCAGGACGCGGGAGCTTCGCGCGCGCTTCCCCGAAGCGTGGCGGAGGCACAGTGGAATTCTGATCCCGGCCCTGCTCCTGCTCGTCGCCTGGCCGCCGCTGGCCACACCGCTGCCGGCAAGGGCGGCGGATCCCTCGGACGAGGCCAATCTGCTGAAGGCGGCCTTCGTCTACAACTTCGCCAAATACGTCCATTGGCCCGAACGCTCCACCCGTAGCGGTACCCTGCACCTCTGCCTGATCGGCCACGACGAGATCTTCTCCTCCCTGCGTCGGCTGCAGGGCGAGCGGGTGCATGGGGCGGACGTGGAGATCCTGCCGCTGCCCGACGACGAACCGAGCGACGAGTGCGACATCCTCTTCGTCGGCGTCTCCGAACAGCCACGCCTGCAACAGCGCCTGCAGGCCGTCGGCGACCGTCCCATGCTCACCATCAGCGACATCCCCCACTTCGCCGAGCGCGGCGGGGTGATCAGCCTGTTCCACGAGGAGAAGAAGATCCGCTTCGCGGTCAACCTGCACGCCGCCCGTGCCGCAGGCCTGCGGATCAGCTCCCGCCTGCTCAATCTGGCCAGGATCGTCGACCCCGCCGACCTCCCGGAGTGACCCCATGCGGCCGTCGCGCAATCTCTCCATCACCCACAAACTGACCGCCATCATCCTGCTCACCGCCGGCATCGTGCTCGCCCTCGATGCCGCGGTCTACATCACCAACGAGGTGATCTCCTCGCGCACCACCCTGGAGGAGCGGCTCCACTCCACCGCCGCCATCCTCGGCGCCAACAGCACCGCCGCGCTCCACTTCAAGGACCCCGAATCGGCCACCGAGGTGCTCGCCACCCTGAAGACCGAGCCCCAGGTGGACGCCGCCCTGATCCGTACCCGCGACGGCACCCCCTTCGCCCGCTACGTCTCCCCCCGGAGCACGCTCGCCCGCCCCCCCGAGGCCTATCCCGCCCCGGCCGAGGCGCTCCAGCGCTACACCCGCGGGGGCGATCCCGGCGAGTACTTCACCTGGGCCGACGAACAGCATGTGCATCTGGTCCAGCCGATCCGCTTCGACGACCGCAGTGCGCTCGGCACCATCCACATCATCGGCAACACCCGCGAGCTGAGCCACCGCCTGGAACGCTACCTGGTGAGCGCCCTGCTGCTGCTCGCCTTCTCGCTGCTGATCGCCTTCTTCCTCTCCTCGCGGCTGCAGCGGATCATCACCGGGCCGGTGTTCGAGCTGCTCACCACCATGGAGTCGGTGGCGAAGCGCTCCGACTTCTCGCTGCGCGCACGGCGCAACGGCGACGACGAGGTGGGCGCGCTGATCGACCGCTTCAACCACATGCTCGCCCAGATCCAGGAGCGCGACCGGGAGCTGGACGGCCACCGTCGCCACCTGGAGGAGCTGGTCGAGCAGCGCACCGGCGAGCTGGCCGCCTCCACCGCGCGCTTCTCCACCGTGCTCAACTCGATGGACGCGGTGATCTACGTCGCCGACATGGAGAGCCACGAGTTGCTCTTCCTCAACCGCGCCGGCAAGGCGCTCCACGGCGAGGTGGAGGGGCAGATCTGCTGGCAGGTGCTCCACCCCTACCGCAACGGCCCCTGCCCCTTCTGCACCAACGACCACCTGCTCGACACCGACGGCCAGCCCGGTGGGGTCTACGCCTGGGAGTTCCAGAACAGCGTCAGCGGGCGCTGGTACGCCCTGCGCGACCGCGCCATCCCGTGGGACGACGGACGCCTGGTGCGGCTGGAGATCGCCACCGACATCACCGACCTGAAGCGGGTGCAGCTCGACCTGGAGCGGGCCAAGGAGCACGCCGAGGCGGCCAACCGGGCGAAGAGCGAATTCCTCTCCAGCATGAGCCACGAGATCCGCACCCCGATGAACGGCATCATCGGCTTCACCGATCTGCTCGCCAAGAGCCGCCTTGACGAGACCCAGACCAACTACGCGCGCACCATCGGCGTCTCGGCCAAGAACCTGCTGTCGATCATCGACGACATCCTCGACTTCTCCAAACTGGAGTCCGAACGGCTCACCCTGGAGCACATCCCCTTCGCGCTGACCGAGCTGTTCGACGACGTGCTGATGCTCCTCGCCCCCCAGGCCTACGGCAAGGGGCTGGAGCTGATCAAGCGGATCGACCCGGCGCTGCCGGCCAGGCTGGTGGGCGACCCGGTGCGCATCCGTCAGGTGCTGCTCAACCTGCTCGGCAACGCGGTCAAATTCACCGAGGCGGGCAGCGTGCAGCTCGAGGTCGACGGGAGCGTGGGGGATGACGCTCGCATCGACCTGCAGATCGTCGTCGCCGACACCGGCATCGGCATCTCCCGCCCGCAGCAGCAGCGGCTGTTTCTGGCCTTCAGCCAGGCCGACAGCTCGATCACCCGCCGCTTCGGCGGCACCGGCCTCGGCCTGGTGATCGCCAAACATCTGGTGGAGCTGATGGAGGGCGAGATCCGGGTGGAGAGCGAGGAGGGGGAAGGGACCCGCTTCACCCTGCGCATCCGCCTCGACCCCGAGCCCGGCAGCGCCCCCGCCGGCGCACTGCCGCTGGCCGGGCGGCGGGTGCTGGTCCACGAGCGCCACCCGCTCGCGCGCCGCCAGCTCTGCCAGGAGCTGGCGGCGTGGGGCGCGGAGAGCACCACCGACAATGACGGCGATCCGGCCTCCGGCCCCTGGGACCTGATCCTCTGCGGCCTCGACCGCGAGGAGCGCGAAGAGGCCCCCTTCGCCGAGCTGCTGGAGCGGCTGCCCACCGCCCCCGCCACCCCGCTGCTCGTCCTGGTCGGCAGCACCGACCCCGAAATCCACCGCCGCCTCCAACGCCAGGGGGCGAGCCTGGTGCTGACCAAGGTGGAGCCCGCCCGCAGCCTGCTCGCCGAGCTGGAACACCTTCTCGAGGTGGGCGCGCGGGACGGCGGGCCCGGTGAACGCAGCGGCCGCCCGCTGCCCCACCCCGAACACCACTTCGAGGGGCTGCGGGTGCTGGTGGTGGACGACAACCCGATCAACCTGATGCTCGCCGCCACCCTGCTGCGCCAGAGCGGCGCCGAGGTGGTGGAGGCCGACAGCGGCCGCAGCGCCTTGCAGCGTTTCGCCGAGCAGCGCATCGACCTGGTACTGATGGACGTGCAGATGCCCGACATGAGCGGCATCGAGACCACCCGCCGGCTGAGCGAGCAGAACGGCGAGCGGGGGCTGCCGCCGATCATCGCGCTGACCGCCCACGCCTTCCCCAACCAGCGCCAGGAGTTCTTCGACGCCGGCATGAGCGACTGCCTGACCAAGCCGTTCACCCCGGAGAAGCTCTACTCGGTGATGGAGCGCTGGCTTCACGCCGGCGGCGCCCTCCCCCACCCGAGCGTCGACGACACCCCGCCGCCGGGGGAACTGCCGGCCTACGACCGCGACGCCGCGGTGGCCATCGCCGGCGGCGACGAGGCGCTGGCCGCCACCGTCCTCGACCACCTCCTCGCCGCCCTCCCCGGCGCCGGGGAGAGCCTGCGCGAGGCCCACCGGGAGAACGACCTCGGCCGCCTCCGCCACGCCGCCCACAAACTGCGCGGCAGCGCCAGCAGCTGCGCCGCCAACGCCCTCAACGCCGCTGCCGGCCTGCTCGAAGAGGCCTGCGTCGCCGACCCGCCGGTCGACGACGAGGCGCTCGTCGCCCAGCGGGTCGACGGCGTGATGGAGGAGATCGAGCGGTTGCGGCAGGTGACCGGCGGATAGCGCTACGCCCGATCCACCGGAAAGGCGACCACCTCGTCGATGCGCGCGGCACCCGCCACCGCCATCACCAGCCGGTCGACCCCCAGCGCCACCCCGGCGCAGGGGGGAAAGCCCGCTTCCAGGGCCGCGATGAAGCGCTCGTCCATGGGTGGCACCGACCGCCCCTCCCGGCGGCGGCGCGCCTGATCGTCGCTGAAGCGGCGCCGCTGCTCCGCCCCGTCGGCCAACTCGTGGAAGCCGTTGGCCAGCTCGACCCCGTCCAGATAGAGTTCGAAGCGCTCCGCCACCGGCGGCTCCCCCGGCGCCCCCCCGGGCCGCACCCGCGCCAGCGCCGCCCGGGAGGCGGGGTAGTCGTAGAGGAAGACCGGCCGATCCCGCTCCAGCCGCGGCTCCACCACCCGGGTGAGGAGCAGATCCAGCCAGCCGTCGCGCTCCGCCAGCCCCAGCGAATCGGGTGCCACCACCCCGCAACGGGCCGCGCAGGCGGCCAGCGCCTCGCCCGAAGCGCGGTGTGGATCGATCCCGGCATGCTCCTGGAACGCCTCGCCGTAGCGGTAGCGGCGGGCCGCGGGGAGCCGCCGCCGGCCGGCAAACAGCGCCGCCAGCAGCGCCTCCACCTCGTCCATCAGGCGATGGTGGTCGAAACCGAGGCGGTACCACTCCAGCAGGGTGAACTCCGGATTGTGGAAGCGTCCCGCCTCGCCGTCGCGGAACACCTTGCAGAGCTGGTAGATGTCGCCGCTGCCGGCGGCGAGCAGCCGCTTCATGGGGAACTCCGGCGAGGTGTGCAGCCACAGCCGGCCGGCGCCGGGGCCGTGGTAGTCGACGGCGAAGCTGTCGATGGCCGGATCCACGGTCGCCCCGTGGGAGAGCGCCGGGGTCTCCACCTCCAGCACCCCGCGCGAGGCAAAAAAGGCGCGGATGCGGGCGAGCAGGTCGGCCCGCAGGCGGAGGGTTTCGAGGGAAGCGGAGGGAGACCAGGGCATCGGAAGAACGTGACAGGTAACAGGTGGCAGGTGACCGAAAAATGGTAACGAAAGAAAACTCAATTCAGCGCCGAACGAATCCACCTCGGGTTACCACGCTCCGCGTGGTAACCCGGTCCTACACGCCGGCAGAGGAGCCTCCCCGGACGCTCCGCGTCGGCGCCGCGAAGGGGCACCGCCGCGCCGCAACGGGACGCAGAGCGTCCAACGTCACCGGTGACGACGCAGAGCGTCGTCACCAGGAGGGAAGTCGTCCCCCTTCAGCACGACCCCCTCCCGACCTGACACCCGACACCCGACACCCGACACCTACTCTTCCACATCCGGAATCTGATCGCGCAACCCCTTGAACAGGTTCTTGATCGTATCCGGCGCCTCCACCTCGACGATCTGCTCGGTGATCCAGCGGCGGTTCTCCTCCGGCAGTCCCGCCACCACCCGGTCGGCGAAGTAGCGCAGCGCGCTGTAGCCGGGCCCCTCGTCGGTGTAGGTGAAGTCGGCATAGTCGGCCAACCGGCCGTTGAGATGCTCGACCAGCTGATTGGCGTAATCCCCCGGCCCCAGCATCTCGTACTGATTCTCGGCGATGATCTCGACCAGCCGCCTGGCGGTGGCATTGACCACCGCCCCCCGCTCCTCCTCGTCCATCCGCCCGTAGGCGTAGCGGTCCACCGCCTGCAACAGGAACGCGGCGAACTCGTAGGCCACCTGGAAGTGATGGGCCATGGAGCCGATCTCGAACCCCCAGTCCTGCATGTTGTTCATGGAGTTCAGGGTGGTCTTCCAGGTGATGAAGGCCAGCGTGCTGCCCGTCTCCTTGGGCGCGCGCTCCTTGTCCTTTTTGTGCCAGCGGGATTTGACGCGCATGGGTACCTCGGGAAACTGAATAACGGGGGTAACGGCTCACCCCTTCAAGCGACTCAACCGCAGATCAACGCAGATTTCCGCAGATCGGGCCGAGCGCTCATCTGCGGAAATCTGCGGTTCAATCAGCAGGGCAAGCGGGAATTATAGCGTCGATGCCCCCTCCTCCGCGCCGTTGGCAGGGGGCCGGCGACTATGCTAAGTTGGAATTACCAACCGTTCATGTCAACTTTATCGACATGATACCCCGAACGACCGTTGGAAGAAAGAAAAGCGCCCTCCACGATGAACGAGTTCGAACCGATCCGCGCCGCGGTGCAGCACAACTGCCACATCTCCGACGCCCGCTACGGCCGCCAGGACACGCTGTGCATCTACCTGCTGAAGATGCGCGAGTTTTTCCGCTGGGAGCGCGGCTTCGGCTTCGGCGAGCGGCTGCCGAAGGAGGAGATCGGCGACTGGATCGTCGAGCGGGAGCAGCTGTGGGAGACGGTGGAGGAGAACGACTTCGCCCCCATCGAGATCGACGGCACCGCCTACGACCCCTTCGAGGCGGAACCGATCAACGAGGCGCTGGCCGAACGCGGGCTGGTCTACAGCGCCGGCCTCGGCCGCCACGCCAAGCCCTCCTTCTTCCTCGGCCGCCAGGAGCGCAGCGAGCGGATCGACGGATTCCGGGTGCGGGTGGCCGGCGAGGAGTACGCCCGCGACCTGGCCGCCCCGCCGGCGATGCTCCAGGGGGAGACCATCTACGTCCGCCGCGCCTCCCTGGCCCGCGCCATCTGGGAGAAGATCGAGGAGAACGGCGGCCGCGCGGAGCACCCAATCCGCCGCGCCATGGCCTTCGCGCGATTCGACGAAAATCCCCGGCGGGCCCTCGCGGAGATGACCGAACGGGAGCTGGAGTACGCCATCGCCCACGAACTGGGCGAGGGACTGGCCGGACGGCGGCTCGGCCCCGAATGGGAGGCGATGCTGCTGGCGATCGCCTCCAGCCGCAACGAGATCATCGCCCGCGCCGTGCGCGACAACCTGGCCGACAGCCTCACCACCCTGCCCCGCCTGCTGGAGGACGAAGCGATCGCCTCCATCCACTTCTACTTCGCCAACCTCGGCGGCATGCGCAAGGCCCTCCACCCCCGCCTCGTGGAGGGCTACCGGCGCTTCACCGAGGGGGGTGATCTCACCGCCATCGCCAAGGCGCTGGAGGGGAGCGAGGCCCACTGGACGGAGGCGGCGCGGCGGATGCTGGCGATCCACGCCGAGGAAGGTTGGGAAAGCGCGGGATGCTTGACCGACGAACTCACCCGCTAGACGATGCCCACTCCCCCCCTGTAGGAGCGGCCCCCAGGCCGCGATGGTGCGAAGTGCCGAACCTTCCGCGGCTGGCGGAGGCTGGCGGCGGAGGCTGGCGGACCGGGCACCATCGCGGCCTGGGACCGCTCCTACGCCCCCCGGTCACCGGCCACGGGATTCCTACCGCCGATCTTTCGGGCGAGGGCGACCTCAGCCACCCCCTCTCCATTGCCGTGGAGGGAATCTTCCGCGGGGTAGGGATGGAGCGGGTGATCTTCGCCATGCTCACCCCCGACCGCCGCCGGCTGCCGCTGCGCTACGGCCTCGGCAAGGGGCTGCCGGCGATGGACAACACGCTGTGCCACGTCGATCCGGCCGCCCCCAATCTGCTGTCGCCGAAGCGCTGAAACACCCGACAACGGTTTGTAGCTCGGGTGATTGGGGATTACCCTTTGGGAATCGCTGAAACATCCCGGCAATCGGCAAATGTGCAACCCGGATAACGACAAGGAGCCTCGGCACCATGGCGCAGACCATCGAGAACATCGAAAAACAGCTGGAGGAGCTGCGCGCCCGCTACAAGAAAGTGGACGAGGCGTGGCGCAACACCGGCAACAAGGGACTGCTCGCCTTCTTCGTCGAGATCATCCCACGGCTGGTCGACACCGAGCGCTGCTCGATCTTCATCCACGACCCGGCCAACGAATCGGTGTGGGTGCAGTGCGGCACCGGCGTCGGCGAGCGGGAGATCGAGGTGCCGACCAAGGATTCGCTGGTCGGCGAGGTGATCGCCAGCCGCGAGCCGGTCATGCGCATGGGGCTCGACAACAAGATCGGCGTCCACGAGAAGGTGGACAAGCAGACCGAGTTCACCACCTCCAACATCCTCTGCGTGCCGATCTTCAGCGCCGACGGCACCAAGGTGACCGGCGCGGTCGAGGTGCTCAACAAGCGCTGGGGCGCCAACTACAGCGAACAGGACCGGGAGACCCTGGAGAAGTTCGCCGTCCAGCTCCAGCAGAACATCGACAACCTGTTCATGCGCCAGGAGTGGGGCCGTTTCCTGATCCTCGCCGAGAAGAAGATCGAGGAGCTGGAGCAGGCCAAGGCGCGTCTCAGCGGCGTCCCGTTCCCGATCATCAGCGACTGAATTTCCCCGTGTAAAATGCCTGCCGACGGCGCCCCCCGCAAGCCGCCGCAGGTCCATCAGTGCATTAGCAAATGCTTCATTTTTTCCACGCCGCCACTCCCCTTGACAACCACCCTCGGTGAGCGATTAAGTAGGTGTGGTGTGAACAACTTGAACCACCGAAACGAAAACTTGAGAGAGGGACGCCGCCATGGTGCCGTTTGACGAACTGAATGTACAAAACCACAAGATCGCCGAGACCAGCAAAGTCCTGTCGACCCTGATCCTGGACCGCGAGCTGTGCGACACCGAAATCGCCTGCGAGCTGTTCGACCGCTACAGCGACGGGGTGAGCGCCCACATGGAGTTCAACGAGAAGTACGTCTACTCCATCCTGCTCAACCACCCCGACCGCTCCACCAACGCGACCGCCAACAAGTTCCTGGAGGGCGGCAAGGAGATCAAGAAGATCTTCCGCGGCTACATCAAGAAGTGGTGCAACAAGGGCCTGATGGTCGCCGACCACCAGCGCTTCATCGACGAGACCAACGAGATGTTCGATCTGGTCTGGGAGCGCATCCAGGCGGAGAGCGAGGAGCTCTATCCGCTGGTGCGCAAGATCGAGTCGGGGCAGCCGATGGCCAAATCCGCCTGATACCGGTTTTCCGGCCGGCCAACGAAAAACGGGGCGAATGCCCCGTTTTTCGCTGGCCGGCCGGAAAACCGGCATTGGGTGATTTCAGCGCAGCCAGCGACCCATCGCGGGGAAACGGGGAATGTCCTCGCTGACCGGGTTGTAGGGGGAATCGGTCATTCCCGCCTTGATCAGCGGGGTGATGCCCACCGTCATCCCCAGCCGGAAGTTGTTCAATATTCCGGCCGCCTTGCCACGATATCCCTCGGGATGAAACACCACCGCCGGGTCGACCCCGGCCGCCAGCGCCGCCGCATAGGACCAGGCGATGCTCTCCGGCTCACCGCCGTCGCCCTGCGGATGGGTCTCCCTCACGTTGTCCGAGAGCCGGGCGCGGACCTCCGCCGGCATCACCGCCAGGTGGCCCGCCTCGTGGAGCAAGTCGCCGGGAAAGGCGAGCCGCTCCTCGTCCACCACGATCGCCCCTTCGAAGATCCGGATGCCGGGCAGGAAGGTATCCTCCGGAAGAGGCTCCTTACGCACCTCCAAGCCGACGGAGTCGATGAAATCCACGATACGCTGGGTCAAGGGATCGCTGAAGGAAGGGGCCATCGGAGTGCCTCCGTGCAGTTGAACGGATGTTCAATGTAATCCGCAGGGAATGCAGGGGCAAGAAGGAGAAACGCCGCCCCCGGGGCGGCGTGGTACGCCGACCTATCCCTTGTTGAAGGTCAGGCGACGTTCACCGGCATCCACATATACGGTGTCGCAAGGATCGAACTTGCCGGCGAGGATCAGCTGCGCCAGCGGGTTCTCCAACTGGGTCTGGATCGCCCGTTTCAGCGGGCGGGCGCCGTAAACCGGATCGAAGCCCGCTTCGCCCAGCTTGTCCAGCGCCGCCTCGGTCACCTCCAGCGACAGGTCGCGATCGGCCATGCGCCGGCGCAGCAGCTCGATCTGCAGGGTGGCGATGGCGCGGATCTGCTCGCGGGCCAGCGGGTGGAACACCACCACCTCGTCCACCCGGTTGATGAACTCCGGGCGGAAGTGGCCGCCGACCACCTCCATCACCGCCGCCTTCATCTCGTCATACCGCGTCGCTCCCGGCGTCCTGCCTCCCGCGACACTAGCACCTCCCTGTGCGTCGTCCTCACCTACGATGGTCTGGATCACATCCGACCCCAGGTTGGAGGTCATCACCACCACCGTGTTGCGGAAGTCCACGGTACGCCCCTGACCATCGGTGAGGCGTCCGTCGTCGAGCACCTGAAGGAGCACGTTGAAAACGTCGCCGTGGGCCTTCTCCACCTCGTCGAGGAGGATCACCGAATAGGGCCGGCGGCGCACCGCCTCGGTGAGATAGCCCCCCTCCTCGTAGCCGACGTAGCCGGGCGGCGCGCCGATCAACCGCGCCACCGAGTGCTTCTCCATGAACTCCGACATGTCGATGCGCACCATCGCCTCCTCGGTGTCGAAGAGGAATTCCGCGAGCGCCTTGCACAGCTCGGTCTTGCCGACGCCGGTGGGGCCGAGGAAGAGGAACGAGCCGTTGGGCCGGTTGGGGTCGGAGAGCCCGGCTCGCGAGCGGCGGATCGCGTCGGCCACCGCGCGTAGCGCCTCGTCCTGGCCCACCACCCGCCGGTGCAGGTTCTCCTCCATGGCGAGCAGTTTCTCACGCTCGCCCTCGAGCATCTTCGCCACCGGGATGCCGGTCCACTTCGAGACCACCTCGGCGATCTCCTCCTCGGTGACCCGGTTGCGCAGCAGCCGGGTCGCCTGCAGCTCCGCCTGGGCGGCCATCTCCAGCGACTTCTCCAGGTCGGGGATGCGCCCGTATTGCAATTCGGACATGCGCGCCAGGTCCTGCGCGCGGCGCGCCGTATCCAGCTCCTGACGGGCGCGCTCCAGCTCCTCCTTGATGTGCTGCGCACCGGAGAGCGCCTGCTTCTCGCGGCGCCACACCTTCTCCAGCTCGCCGTAGTCGGTCTCCAGCTTGAGGATCTCCTCCTGGAGGATGCCGAGGCGCTTGCGCGAGGCCTCGTCCTTCTCCTTGCCCAGCGCCTCGCGCTCGATCTTCAGCTGGATCAGCCGGCGGTCGAGGCGGTCCATCTCCTCGGGCATGGAGTCGATCTCCATGCGGATGCGCGAGGCGGCCTCGTCGATCAGGTCGATCGCCTTGTCGGGGAGCTGTCGGTCACTGATGTAGCGGTGCGAGAGGATCGCCGCCGAGACGATCGCCGGGTCGGTGATCACCACCCCGTGGTGGACCTCGTACTTCTCCTTCAGCCCGCGCAGGATGGCGATGGTGTCCTCCTCGTTGGGCTCCTCCACCAGCACCTTCTGAAAGCGCCGCTCCAGCGCCGCGTCCTTCTCCACGTACTTGCGGTACTCGTCCAGCGTGGTGGCACCGACGCAGTGCAGCTCGCCGCGGGCGAGCGCGGGCTTGAGCATGTTGCCCGCATCCATCGCCCCCTCGGCCTTGCCCGCGCCGACCATGGTGTGCAGCTCGTCGATGAACAGGATGATCTGCCCCTCCTGCTTGGCCAGATCGTTCAACACCGCCTTCAGCCGCTCCTCGAACTCGCCGCGGAACTTGGCCCCGGCGATCAGCGCGCCGAGATCGAGCGAGAGCAGCCGCTTGCGCTTGATCCCCTCGGGCACCTCGCCGTTGACGATGCGCTGGGCCAGCCCCTCGACGATGGCGGTCTTGCCGACGCCGGGCTCACCGATCAGCACCGGGTTGTTCTTGGTGCGGCGCTGCAACACCTGGATGGTGCGGCGGATCTCGTCGTCGCGGCCAATCACCGGATCGAGCTTGCCCTGCTCGGCGCGCTCGGTCAGGTCGATGGTGTACTTCTCCAGCGCCTGGCGCTGCTCCTCGGCGTTGGGGTCGTCCACCCGCTTGCCGCCGCGCAGCTCCTCGATCGACTCCTCCAGCTTCTCGCGGGTCGCCCCCGCCCCCTTCAACAGGCGGCCCAGCTCGCCGTCGTCGCCGGTGGCGGCAAGCACGAACAACTCGCTGGAGACATACTCGTCCTTGCGCTTCTGTGCCTCCTTGTCGCTGAGATTGAGCAGCCGCACCAGCTCGTTGGAGGGGTAGACGTCGCCGCGCGAGCCCTCGATGGTGGGCAGGTGGTCGAGGGCGTCGCCGAGCTGCGAGCGCAGCCGGTTGGCGTTGAGCCCCGCCATGTTGAGCAGCATGCGCACCCCGGCCCCATCCTGGTCGAGCATCGAGGTCATCACGTGGAGCGGCTCGATGAACGGGTGGTCGCGGCCGACGGCGAGGCTCTGGGCATCGGCCAGGGCCTGCTGGAACTTGGCGGTGAGCTTCTCCATTCGCATGAAAGGGGTACTCCGGGTAGAAACACTGTGGCTGAGTAGGGAAATGGGGGCGAGGGGCGGCACTTCAAGAGAGCGGAGCACCGAAGCCTTTTACCACGAAGGACAGGAAGAGGGACGAAGGCCATGAAGAAGAATTGGGTTTCCCGAATGGCGCGACCGATAGGGCGTGCCGTGCGCGCCGTGCCAATGCGGAGTGCCATTTCGACGGTTTGCGAATCCGGCATGATCGACGATAATTGTTGAAGATTTCATTAACCGGAAAGCCCCCATGTCCACCGTCAATTTCAGCGTACCCGAAGAGGTGAAACAGGCCTTCAACACCACCTTCCAGGGACGCAACAAGAGCGCCGTGATCGCCGAACTGATGATCCGCGCGGTCGAGGAGGAGCGGACCCGGCAGCGGCGCGCCGCAGCCATCGACGCCATCCTCGAACTGCGTGAGCAGATCGAACCCCTGTCGGCGGAGACCGTTCGCGCCGCGCGGGAGGAGGGCCGACCGTGACACGGGTGGTGGTGGATGCCAGCATCGCCGTGAAGTGGTTCATTCCCGATTCTGCGGGAGAGGAGCACCGACCCCAGGCACTCACGCTGCTCCATGCCATCCACCAAGGCGATCTCCAACTGATTCAACCACCGCATTGGCTGGCCGAGGTGGCCGCCGTGCTCAGCCGACTCGTCCCCGAACGGGCGCTGGAGGCAATCACCCTCCTCCACGCCCTGGAGCTCCCGGTGGAGCAATCGATGGAAAGCTACACACTTGCCTCCGACCTCGCCCGACAACTCGACCACCACCTCTTCGACACCCTCTACCACGCCGTCGCGTTGAACCACTCCGACACCACGCTGTTCACCGCCGACCTGCGCTATCTGCGCAAGGCCGAACACCTTGGAAAGATCGAGCCGCTCGCCCGCTTCACCGGGTAGGGTGTGCCGACGATAGGAGGCGCACCAGTCGGAGATTGGTGCGCCTCGTACCTCGGCACACCCTACGGTTACGTCCACATCTCCCCATACTTTCACAGTAAAAGCGGCATCGAACGAAACCTCCGCCCCAACCCCCGGGCGACAAGCGGCCCGAGCATCGCGGCGCCCCTCCTTCTGCAAACATCCGACAAAAAAAACGCCGGGCGGCCCGCAGGCCGCCCGGCGTCTTCAACAGTCCTCGCGGACTACCGGGCGCTTACTTGAGGCTCTGGTAGTAGTCCATCAGGATCTGCGCCACCTCGGGACGGGAGAACTCCTTCGGCGGGGCGATGCCGTTGCCGAGCATCTCGCGCACCTTGGTGCCGGAGAGCAGCACGAAGTCGTCCTTCTCGTGGTCGGGGGCCTCGCACATCATCACCACCTTGTTGAGCTTCTTCGAGTAGGCGGTGTGGTCGGCGCGGAAGATCTCGATCTGGAGCGTCCCCTCGGGGATGGTGTCGAAGATCTCCTGGGCCTCGAAGGCGCCGTAGTAGTCGCCCACGCCGGCGTGGTCGCGGCCGATGATGAAGTGGGTGGCGCCCATGTTCTGACGGAACACCGCGTGCAGCACCGCCTCGCGGGGACCGGCGTAGAGCATGTCGAAGCCGTAGCCGGTAACCATCGCGGAGTTCGGCGGGAAGTAGAGCTCGACCATCTTGCGGATCGCGGCGTCGCGCACCGGGGCCGGGATGTCGCCCTTCTTCAGCTTGCCGAGCAGCATGTGGATCACCAGGCCGTCGCAGCCCAGGCGGTCCATCGCCATGTGGCACAGCTCCTCGTGGGCGAGGTGCATCGGGTTGCGGGTCTGGAAGGCGACCACCTTCTTCCAACCGCGCTCGGCGATCTCGTTGCGGATCTCGACGGCGGTGCGGAAGGTGTCGGGGAAGTCGCTCTGGAAGTAGGAGAGGCTCAGCACCTGGATGGTGCCGGAGACCACGTAGCGGCCCTGGGCCATGAAGGTGGCGACACCGGGGTGCTCGGAATCGGTGGTGCCGTAGACCTTCTCGGCCATGGTGTTGAGCTCGTCGTCGGAGGCCTCCTCGATCGCCTCCACGTCCATCACCGCGAGGATCGGGTGGCCCTCGACGTTGGGGTCCTTCAGGGCGATGCGCTTGTGGCCCTGGATGCCGGTGACGTCGTCGGTGAGGTTGAGCACCGGGGTGGGCCAGAACAGGCCGTCGGTGGTGTGCATGGTCTCGGCCACCGAGATGGCGTCGGCCAGATTCATATAGCCGGTCAGGGGGTTGAAGTAACCGGCGCCGAGCATCACCGCATTGGCCGCGGCGGCCGAGGTGAGCATCATCGAAGGCAGGTTCTCCGCCTCGTGGGTCAGCTCGTGGTGCTTCTGGGAGTCGTAGACGAAGAGCGGGTTCAGGGTATCGGACCCATGAGGCTTGATCATGCGTGAATTCTCCTGCGGTTATTTTGGCGCCCGCCTGCGGACGGCGGGACGATCTTGAATGCGGACTGCCCGACGCTAGCCGTTCCCCCGGCCGGGCGAGCCCAAGAAAATAAAGGATATGCCCCCGCGAGTGCCACCAATTCTGCTTTATCGCGACATACCGATTCCTTATGAAACCTCGGGACATCCATGGGCATCGCCCTATAGGGCGTGCCGTGCACGCCGTGCCGAGCGAACGCACCACCGCGGAGGAACGGAAGCGATCGATCCGATCGGGGCCTCCGGCAAAGACCGCGAGCCCCCGCCCTCACCGCGAAAGCACGCGGCAACAGGGAAACCGCCATGTAGGTCGGGTTGAGCGCAGCGAAGCCCGACGATCGTTCAACCCATGCCTCCCCCGTAGGAGCGGCCCCAAGGCCGCGATCGGGACGAAGTGCCGTAGTCCGATCTCACGGCGGGGGTTACCGAACCGGCGTCATCGCGGCCTAAGGGCTCGCGAAAGAATAACTTCCTGTTTTGGGGCGTCGAGACGCCGCTCCAACAAGGCGCGCAAAGGGGCGCATACTCGTTGTATGCCGCGGCTTCCGCGTCCTGCTCACGCCGCATACCTACTTCCCTGTAGGCAACCCTTTGCGCAACGCCGCTGGAGAGGAGGCAGATCGGCGTCCCAAAACAGGAAGTTATTCTTTCGCGAGCCCTAAGGGGCCGCCCCTACAAACGGTTCGGACACCGGGGCCAACAATTCGCCTACGTCGTCGATGGTCCGGTTTCAATCCCCCCGCGAAGGGGGCAACCAACTCGGCGACCCCGCCGCCGAGCTTCCCGGCGGCTTCAATCCACGCCCCCGCGAGGGGGGGCGACCGTGACCATCGCCCTCCTTGCTGATGGTCACACTGTTTCAATCCACGCCCCCGCGAGGGGGGCGACCCCCTGATGCCCTGTTCTTCGGCGACACGCCTGGGTTTCAATCCACGCCCCCGCGAGGGGGGCGACGTGTGTCTCCGCAATCGAGCGTCGTGGATGACAGGGTTTCAATCCACGCCCCCGCGAGGGGGGCGACGCCTCCGCCCCGACATCCTGCATGCGATCCACCATGTTTCAATCCACGCCCCCGCGAGGGGGGCGACGCGGTGCGCACAACGGCCGAGGCCTACGTCGCGGGTTTCAATCCACGCCCCCGCGAGGGGGACGACCGCAGACCTCCACCGAGAACGACGACGTCTTCATGTTTCAATCCACGCCCCCGCGAGGGGGGCGACTTCAACGTTGTAGCTCGGCGTCGGCTGGATGTTCTCGTTTCAATCCACGCCCCCGCGAGGGGGGCGACACCGAGCGCGGCGGGAGGCGCCAAGCGGAGACCCGTTTCAATCCACGCCCCCGCGAGGGGGGCGACTACCCGGTGTTTTGGCGGGTGTTTGCGTTACCGAGTTTCAATCCACGCCCCCGCGAGGGGGGCGACCAGGTCGTGCTGGATAGCGGATACCATCGACGAGGCGTTTCAATCCACGCCCCCGCGAGGGGGGCGACCGCCGAAGAACAGGGCATCAGGGGACCACCCGGAGTTTCAATCCACGCCCCCGCGAGGGGGGCGACGCCACCTTCTGTACCCCTTAAGCCACAAGGGTTGCAAGCCCCTTTTCCGCGATCCTCCCTCTGACACGCCGACGTCCCCCGCAATAAGCCGCGAGCGGCCCCTCCGATCCAGCTTTTTCATAATCCAAATCAAACACCTACAACACCCCGCGAACCTCCCCGGGATTTTCTGTCCACTCCGGGTTCGCGCAACCCGCCGCTCACACGATCAACGGCCCCTCCGGGTCATAGGCCGCCTTGGCGCCGACATGCTCCACCCGCCGCTTCCAATTGGCCCCGAGAAAGTAGAACCGCAGGCTGTCGTGGGCCGGATCGATCTCCTCCACCAGCCGAGCGCGCAGCAGCGTCCATTGGGCGGGATCCACCAGGCACTCGAACACCGAGTACTGCACCCGCTGGCCGTAGTCGCGACACACCTTCGCCACCCGGCGCAGCCGCCGCTGCCCCTCCACCCCGTCGGTCTTCACGTCGTAGGTGATCAGTACCAGCATCGCTCCCCTCCCCTATTTCCAGATGAACGGCGGATAGCCGTCGAGATCGCCGCGCAGGTGGCGGGCGAGCAGCATCGCCTGGACATGGGGCAGCAGGCCGACCTCGATCTTCTCACCGAGAAACGGGTGGGTGATCTCCTCACGCTTGCGCTCCTGATAGGCCTAGTACTCCGTCCACCTGATAATTAGGGATGCAGCGGGCCGGGAAGGGGCCAGGCGCAAGGCGCGTCTCGCGGGCAATGGCGAGCCCTTGCCAAGAGACGCAACGCGGCGGATGGCCCCTTCCCGGCCCGCCCGCAGGGAGCCCCCCAAATGCGCTCATGCGGCGTTGCCATCCTTGACCAGGGATCACCATGGCCTGCGGACGGCGCCTTGCCTGAGCACATTTGGGGGGCTCTGCATCCCTAATTATCAGGTGGACGGAGTACTAGCACCGCCTTGCGGGTCGCCTCGTCCATGCTCACCGCGCCGCTCTCCGAGACGGTGAAGCCCTTGCCCTTGAGCTGGCGGCGATTGATCAGTGACAGCGCCAGACGGTCGCCGAGCAGCGGGCGCAGCTCCTCCATCAGGTCCAGCGCCAGCCCCGGCCGGCCGGGACGGTCGCGATGGAGCCAACCCACCGCCGGGTCGAGGCCGACCCCTTCGAGCGCCGCGGTGACGTCGTGGGCGATCAGCGTGTAGAGGAACGAGAGCAGCGCGTTGACATTGTCCAGCGGCGGCCGGCGGCTGCGCCCGCGGAAGAAGAAGGCCGCCTTGTCGCCGGTGATCAGGTGGTCGAAGCAGCCGAAATAGGCGCGCGCCGCCTCCCCCTCCCAGCCGCGCACCCGATCCAGCGGCGAACCCTCCTTTTTGAGCTCCCGGAGCAGGTGACCGAGGTGTTTGACCACCCCCTCCAACGCCGTCGCGCCGTCGTGCCCCCGCCGGTCGCGCAGAGCCCGCTGCAACACCGAACGGCCGTTGGCCACCTTGGCGGCGACGATCACGCGGGCCACCTCGGCGCCCGCCTCCACCTGTTCGGCGCGGCGGTACTGCTCGCGGCGCAGCAGCACGTTGCCGTTGACCGGCCCCTGCACCCGCGCCAGGAAGCGGCCCCGCTCGCTCATGAAGCTGAGCGCCACGTCGCGCTCGCCGCACAACCCCATCAACGACGGGCTGGCGGAGACCTGGCCGAAGGCGACGATCGCCCCCAGGGTGTGGATCGGCACCCGCAGGCGGGTCTCCCGCTCCACCCGCACCACCACCGTTTCGCCCTCCTTCGCCAGGTAGGCCCCCTGGGTGGTGACGTAAAGGGTGTTGAGCAGTCGTTTCATGGCGTCTCCAACATCCGTTGCAGGTAATCGCGCACCGTATGGCCGCCGCGCAGCTCCGGCAGGCAGCGCTCGCGCAGCGAACAGTGGTCGCACTTGGGACCGGGCTCGGCGGGCGGGGTGCGGCCCGCCTCCCATAGTCGGTGGAGTTCGGCGGCCAGCGCCTCGGTGCGTTCGCGCAGCGATTGATCGAGGCGGACCACTTGGCGACGGCGGTTCTTGCCATAGTAGAGGGCACCCTCGGGGATCGTCACCGCCAGCATCTCCTCCAGGCAGAGGGCCTGGGCGCAGAGCTGGACGCGGTCGCAATCGCCCTTCTTGGCGCGGCCCCGCTTGTACTCCACCGGAAAGGGTCGCCAACGCCCTTTGCTGCCGGGCAGCGGCGCCCCCGCCGGGTCGCGGTGGAACTCCACCACGTCGGCGATGCCGTTGAGCCCCAGGCGGTGGGAGTGGAGACGCAGACCGCGGGCGATGCGCAGCGGGCCGCGGCTCTCCACCTCATCGCCGTGGGCGCGGGCGTGGAGCAGCTCGCCCTCGGCGGTGAAGCGGTTCTCGCCCCACTGCTGCTCCAGGTGGATCAGCGCCCACTGCCGCGGACAGTAGGCGAGGTGTTGCAGGCCGGAGAGGGCGAGCAGTTGGTCCTCGGGGTACATCCCTTGCCTCCTTGCGATGGAGTTATCCGTTGATATAGCGCGGCGGTGGTTGGCGATTCCCGGCGACGAGCGATGGTTTATCCCTCCCCGGCGACGACGGGAAGACCCACCATTCAACCGCTACCCAAGCTACGAAAAGAGCTCGCGGCGAGTGTGTTGCGCGCCCCACGAAGGGGGCGACCTGTTGCCTGCGGGGAACGTCGTGCATCTCCACCGAGTTTCAATCCACGCCCCCAAGGGTGACCGTAGGTTGGCGCTACCGCGCCGACGCGAACGGAGGCACCGCCCTCCCGACATCCGCCGCACTTCCCGGATGGTACGTTCCGCTCGGAACCGACATCGTAACCGCAAACCCGCTGCCTTCGTTTACGTCGGCGCAGTAGCGCCAACCTACGGTTCCTGAACATTCGGTTTCAATCCACGCTACCGCGAAGGGGGCGACCTTGCGCGGCTGATGGAAAAGAACACCGTCGCGGAGTTTCAATCCACGCCCCCGCGAAGGGGGCGACACCGGCCTCTGTAACCCTGAAGCCGAAAGGGATTCAACGCCATGTTCCGCGAACCTCTCCGACACGCGTGGCCGTTCCCTTGCGAACGGCGCGGACCATTCCACCGATTCAAGGGTCCATCCCGTTTTATCAATCGGTTGAGGTCTTCCGCGAACCTCCCGGGGATTTCGTGGGCACTTCGGGTTCGCGCAGTCCGCCGGTCGAGCGCTCGACGCCTCCCGCCCCCCCCTTCGCGACGTGCCTCCTGCCCGCTGGTGCGATAGAAGAGTGGCCGGAGAGCCGGACGCGATTACCGTGAAGCGACGCAGAAAAACAGGCGAGACCGTAGGGTGTCCCAGGGGACGAGGCGCACTGCCTTTCGTGGAAACCGGTGCGCCTCCTGTCGTCGGCACACCCTACCCGGGATTCATCGTCCGGGCGGGTCCCGCCGCCGTCATCGCCCTCAGCCGACCACCCGGATCAGTTCGACCCCGGCGGGCAGGTCGCCGTCGTCCACCGCCACCGCGTAGTCGTCGAAGGCGCGCGGCGGCTTCCCCTCCTCCTTCAGCTTCGGCGCGATCCGTTCGAACAGGGTGTGGGCCGGGGCGTTGCCCAGCTTGCCCTCGTGCTTGAACAGATAGAGCCCGCGGCAGGCCATCTCGCCGCGGGCGGCGGAGCGGTCGTATTCGAACATGTTCACCAGCGATTGGGTGAGCAGCTCGAGGTCCTCGGCGGAGAAGCCGGTCTGGCCGGCGAGGTGGGCGGAGATGAAGCCGTGGGCGCGGTAGAGGCCGTAGGGGATGGTGAACTTGCGCCCCATGGTGCGGTTGTCCCCCTGCTGCTTCTCGGCCTCCGCTTCGGTGGCCACCGCCATGCGGGTGATGGCGTGCTCCTGGGCGATCACCGGGTCGATCGAGCGGGCGAAGGTGAGCTGCACCGGGCCGCGCACCTGGCCGCAGTTGACCCCGGTGGACATCACCGCGCCGAAGGTGCGCACGTCGAAGAAGTTGGCGCAGATCCAGTCGCGCGCCTTGATCACGGTGTCGCCGCTCCCCTTGCGCTTCTTGTCGCTCTTCAGCTCCTCCTCGGCTCCCACCGCGACGTAGGCGCGCTCGTGGGTGCGGTTGAGGATCGCCTTCTCCTTGATGTAGATGTCGTAGGGCGGCTGCTCCTCCTTCACCAGTCCGACGAAGTTGCGCACCTTGCGCTTCAGCGCCACGTCGGTGACCAGCCCGCGGCCGGTCTCGGCGTCGATCCGCGGCAGGTTGCCGGCGTCCGGGTCACCGTTGGGGTTGCCGTCGCGGACGTCGAACAGCAGCACGAAGTCGTAGCGGTTCTGAATGGCGTTGCTCATTTCTCGTTCCCCTTGTCACTCTTCTTTCCATTGGCGCCCAGGCGCTTGACCAGATTTTCCACCACCGCCGGATCGGGTCCCGGCTCTTTCGGCCGGAAGAAATCCTGGCGTTGCTGGTAGTAGCCGATGGCGAACTGCCCCTGATCGGGCAGCGCCAGCTGTGCTGGAAATTCGGTCACTCCACCGAGGATCTGGCCGATCAGGGTCTCCGCCCAGGTCACCCGCCCCTTGTCGTTGAGCTTCGCCAGGTGGTGGTTCTTCAGCTTCAGCAGGTTGGCGAAGACCGACAGCGGATTGGCGCTGGCCGCGCCGTAGAACTTGTCGCGGATGGTCGCGTTGATGTCCCCCTGGGCCAGCTGCTGGATGCGCTCCAGCACGGCGAACAGCCGGCCCAGCCGGTAGCCGACGTTGGGGTTTTCCGGGTCCAGTGCCACGTTGATCTCCTTCTCGTTGGATTGTGTGGGTCGTCGTCGCAGCACCGCCTTGATCAGGGCGGCGCGGTAGTAGTCGACGTTGCGCTCGGCGCGGTTACGGGCCACCGCCGCCTGCAACAGGGTGTAGGGGTAGGGGCCGCCGCCGATCACCGCGCGCATCAGCTCGCCGCCCAGGTTGGGCGGGATGTTGTCGGCCTTGCCCTGCACCGCGGTGTGCGCCAGCAGGCGGAACAGCGAGGGGTAGGGCCGGTCGCGGGGGCCGTGGACGATCTCCAGGTCGCGGAAGTGGTCGGCGATCCGGCGGCCGATCTCCGCCACCGTGCCGGTGTGCCAGAAGCGCACCGCGATGCGCGCGGCGTTGGGGGCGAGGCCGAGGACGTGGAAGCGGTTGGTGGAGTCGTCCGCGGTGTAGCCACCCCGCTCCACCGCCCGGAACAGGTCGCGCACCTGCTCGGTGTAGGCCTCAGGGTCCTCTTTGTCGGGCTCGCCGAGCAGGTCGGGGAAGGTCTCCTCCAGGATGGAGGGGGCGCTCGACCAGAAGACGGTGGAGGCATCCCCCACCTGCAACCGCTGGCGCGACTCCCGGCGCAGCAGGTGATTCAGCGCGGTGGTGTAGGCAAAGGCGCCGCGCTCGCCCACCGGGGCGTTGAGCCCCTGCTGCTTGCCGTAGGAGCTGAAGGCGTCGAGGTTGAAGGAGACGATGTTGGCTCCGGAACTCTGTGCCCCCCACACCCCCTTGATCGCGGGGTGGAGCCGCTGCGGGGTGTCGAGGGTGCCGGTCACCGCGCAGAGCCGCCGTTCGCCGCCCTCCGCCGCGGTCAGCCGTTCCAGGAAGGCCGCACGCACTGCCGGGCGTTGGCAGACCAGTTCGGTCTCGCCTTGCAGGCGGAAGGTGAGGTTGCCGGTGGTCGCCTTCACCGCCTCCCACTGTTCGTGGTGCTCCAGCTCGGACAGGTCGAGGCGGTCGAGAAAGACGAGCACCGCGTCGACCCCTTGGTCGCCCAGCTCGCCCAGTTCGTCGCGGATGCGGCCGACGAAGGCCTCGTGGGCCTGGCGGGTGCGCTCCGGCTTGCCCTTGGTGACCACGCCGAGGACGTACTCGATGTTGTCCCACAGCAGATTGGCGGCGACGCCGGAGGTCTTCTTCACCCCTTGCGGCACCAGGTGCTGGCGCGCCACCGCCTTCTTGCCTTGGGTCTCGCGGTTGGGTGCGAGGTCCACCAGCGCGCCGTCGCGGTCGATCACCACCACGAACTCGATCCCCTTGCGCTCGAAGCCGTAGGGGGCGATGCCGCTATCCGGCTCCTCGGCCTTGCGCTGGTAGTAGTCGTTGAGCGCCTGGAGGATCATCCGCGCACCTCCCCGCTCTCCCACTCCGGCACCTCGACCACGCCGCCGCGCAGGGCGGCGTTGAAGAAGCGCGGCGCGGGGTTGGCGCGGTCGCTGTAGTCGAGGTCGTAGAGCATCCAGCCCAGCTCGCGGTCCTCGGGGATCGGCGGCTTGCCCTCTTCGGTCGCCAGCCGGAAGTCGGCGGCGAACTCGCGGCAACCGAGGTAGGGCTGGTTGACGCACTGCCCCTTGGCGGCGCGCCGTTCGAACATCTCGAAGTATTTGACCGCCGGCCCCTCGCGCTCGCTCACCACCTCCAGGTCGGCGTGGAGCCGGTAGGCCACGTCGCGCAGGAAGAGGCCTGCGCGCTGCTGGCGTTCGTCCTCGACGTGGAGGGCCAGCGGGCCGCCGCCGTTCATCGCGGCGGTGACGTTGCGGGTGGAGATACGCGCGCCCACCTCGTTGCGCCGCAGGTTGATCCACTTGACCGGTTCGAGCACCTCGATGCGCCGCACGTGCCAGCGCACCACCGGCTTCCACAGGATCGCCTCGAACACCGCGCGGGCCGCCGAGGGGGTGATCACCTCGTAGGAGACCCGCTCCACCTTCATCTCCGGCCGGGTGAAGCAGGCGAAATCGCCGCTCACCTCCAGTACGAATCGCTTCATGCGTAAAGGCCTCCCACCTTTCGGTCCACATTCATTCCAATCCGGCGTAGGTCGGCGATGCTTCGCCGACGTGAGCGAAGGCACCACGGTTTGAGCGCCCTCCACACCTTCCGAGCAGAAGGCCTATTCGGGAAGGTATCCAGCCTCCCATCCCCCGCTGCCCCCGTTTGCGTCGGCGCGGTAGCGCCGACCTACCAAGCAGACCATCACCTTCGCCAACCCCACACGGCCTTCCCGAGCGCGTTAATCCAAAGCAATCCCAGCGCCCCCCAAAACCGCGCCCCCGTTGCCGTTTTGGTAATATGCAAGCGCGCCCGCGGGCGCGCTTTTTTTGCCCATGGAGCGGGGCTATTTCCCATCATCCAAAAAGCTCGTTGTGGCTCCCGCAACGAACGAGAATCAGCTCTTTCTCCTTCTCAACCCGATAGATCAGCAGAAAATCGGGCTGAATGTGGCACTCCCGGTGAGGTTTCCAGTTCCCGGCCAATAGGTGGTCCTGGTGGCGTGGCGGCAAAGGCTCTCCGCGGAGCAGGGTTTCGATCACCTGTTTGAGCTTGCCGAGATCTCTCTTCGGGTCCTTGGCGGCTCGCTTCAGATCCCGTTTGAACTGTCCCGTTCGACGGAGAGTGAACATCACTTCAGCGCGTCGTCGAAGAGTTCGTCCACCGACTCGAAAGACCCTTCGCCAGGGGCGTTCATGGCTTGCCGGGTGGTTGCGTTGGGGGCCTTCAGTTCCACGGGAAATTCGTGACGAACGACCAACTGATGGAGAAAGATGCGAATCGCGTCCGACATGTTCATGCCGAGCGCGGCGAGAATCTCTTCCGCGTCGTGCTTGATCACGCCGTCGATGCGCGCCCGCACCACTTCGGTCTTGGGGGAGGGTGTCATACTGGATCTCCTTGAACGTGGCCTACACGGGCCACAAAAATGATTGTAGCGCCTTTTGCTTCTGTTCCCGTAAGACGGAGGCTCAGATTTCCACTCCCCCCTCCGGGTAGGGCGGATTAGCGCAGCGTAATCCGCCAGAACGAGGGCACCTCCGCCGACGGCAGCTTCGATGCGGCGACACTCCGCCCGGAAGAGAAGAATTGGACAGGATTAACAGGATTTTCAGGATTAACAGGTTTGATACGAAGGTCGACTGAACGCCGCGCTACGCGAAAACGGCAGAACTCCGAACATGCAGGTGACCTCCATCCTTCGCCCAGGCCACGAAAAAACCTGTTAATCCTGTTAATCCTGTTAATCCTGTCCATTTCTTCTATCAGAACGAAGGCACCGCCGTTCGAGCACCCTCCTCGTCCTCCGAGCGGAAGGCCGAATTCGGATAGATCTCCGGTCACCCATCCCCCGCTGCCCCCGTTTGCGTCGGCGCAGTAGCGCCGACCTACGAGGTGCCGTTTTTCCGACACGGCGATCTCAGCACACCAATGAACCGGCGTCTGTTACCGGCTCCAGCACCACACCCAACTCCCGGTCATACAGCTCCGGCGCGCTCTGCACCCAGATTCCGTCGTACAGCTCCTCGATGAAGCCGTCGTCCACCAACCGCTTGTGATCCTTGAGCGTGAGATTGACCGCGTAACGCTGCAACCCGCGCATCACCCAGCGATCGGGACCGGTGGCGGGGTCGCGGAGTTGGGCAATCAGCCGGGATGCCTTTTCGTCGTAATCGATGAACACCGGCCGCTGATAGCCGTCGTCGATCAGGCGAAACCGCTCCGCCACCGTGCGCAGGGCGAGCACGTCCGGCTTCAGCAGTTCATTGATCCCGGCCCGGTCCGAATCGATCTTGGCGTAGAAGAGGTGAAAGAAGCGCGCGAACCGCTCCGGCTCCAGGGCGTCGCCCTGCAAGCCGTGGAGCAGTTCGCGGGTCGCCCCCACCGCCTTTTCGATGAGGCCGTAATTTCCGCTCGGCGGCACGAACACCTTCACCCGGCCCAACCCGTCGAGCCGCCCCTCGCGGTTGCAGCGTCCCGCCGCCTGGGCGATGGAGTCGAGGCCGGCGAGCGCCCGGTAGACCACCGGGAAGTCGATATCGACCCCCGCCTCCACCAGCTGGGTGGAGATCACCCGCACCGGCTCGCCCGCCTTCAGCCGCGCCTTGATACCGGCGATCACCTCGGCCCGGTGCTGGCCGCACATCAGCGCCGAGAGGTGGATCGTCCCCGGGGGCATCAGCGCGTGGAGCCGGCGGCAGTCGTCGCGCAGATTGACGATGCAGAGCACCGACGGGTGGCCGGCCAGCTCCTCGGCCAGGGCCTCCCACTCCACCGGGGTTTGAAGATCGTCGGGCCACTCCACTCGGGTACGGCGCAACAACTCATGAAGCTGCGCGGGCCGCGGGATGATCTCCCGCGGCGCCGACAGCCCGCGGTAACCGCCGTCGAAGCTCTCCACCGTCCCCAGCATCGGCTGGGTGGCGGTGGAGAGCAGCAGGGTGACGCCGTAGTGGTCGGTGAGCTGGCGCAGCACCGCCAGGATCGGCTCGCGGAACTCCGGCGGCAGCAGTTGCGCCTCATCCAGCACCACCACGCTGTCGGCCAGGTTGTGCAGCTTGCGGGTGCGGCCGGTGCGGGCGGCGAACAGCGACTCGAAGAACTGCACGCTGGTGGTGACGATGACCGGTGCATCCCAGTTCTCGCTGGCCAGGCGGGTGCGCGGCGTCTCCTTCAGCGGGTCCGCCTCCAGGTTGCTGTGGTGCTCCACCACCACCTCACCCAACCCTTCGAAGGCGCGGCGGAACACCTCGGCGGTCTGCTCGATGATGCTGGTGTAGGGGATCACGTAGACCACCCGCCGCTTGCCGTGGGCGCGGGCGTGGTCGAGGGCGAAGGCGAGCGAGGAGAGGGTCTTGCCGCCGCCGGTGGGGACGGTGAGCGAGAAGAGCCCGGCGGGCTCGGTGGCGGCGGCGCGGCAGTGGCCGAGGATCTCGGCACGCAGACGGTTGACCGGGGTCGGCTCGGCCGCCGCGGTCAGTTCCGCCAAGCGGCGGTCGAGGTGGACGCCGAGGGTGGCGATATCGGGATAGCCGCCGCGCAGCCCGCCCCGCGCGGGGTCCATGAACCCCTCGGTGTGGAGGAAGTCGGCATCGACCAGCGCGGAGAAGAGCATCCGCAGCCAGAGGTGCAGCCCCTCGCTGCGCTCCGCCCGGTCGTGCCCCGGCGGCGGGGTGGTCGGCGCCTCGCGCGCCACCAGCTCCAGCGGCGCGGCGCAGAGCGACGCTTCGAGCAGCCCCGCCCCGTGCCCCCGGTCAAGACGCGGCTGCAACGCCGCCGCGCCGCCATCGCCCGCATGGAGGTCCGGTAAACCGGCGTGGTGGCCGGCGATCAACAGCCCCAGCCAACGCGCCCGCTGCGGGTCGAGCCGCTGCTGTGCGAGCAGCGCCCCGGCGATGGAGTGCTCCACCCGCCGCGGGGCGCCCCCCTCGATGTGGGCATCGAGGTCGTTGGCCGCGCGGATGTAGGCCTGGAATTCGGGTTGGAACTTGCCCAGGTCGTGCCACAGGGCGGCGAGCCACGCCCACTCGGCCCCGCCGAAGGGGGCGGCGTGGGCCGCCGCCCGCTCGGCGGTGCCGGCGAGGTGGTCGATCAGCGGGTGGAAGTGGAGCTTGCCGTCGTCGGCACGGCGGATGTGCGCTACCGGGAAATCCTTGTCGGGCTGGGTCATCGGCGGAAGAGTTATCGTTTTTGTGTGGCGCCAAGCCTACCGGTGGCACGATCCGGCCGCACGCCCTTCCGTTGCCCGAACGTTCGACTCTCGGCGGCCATAGCTCCCCTTGCCACCATGGAATCGTGGGTTTCGCCGCCGTATCCGTGCATTGTCCTTCACCCGCCAAGGGTACGAATGAAAGACGCCCCCCTGTAGGAGCGGCCCCAAGGCCGCGATGAGTGCGGAGCGCGGTGCTTCGATCACGCGGCGGGGGCAAACCGAAGCGGCGCCATCGCGGCCTTGGGGCCGCTCCTACAAAGAACGGAGGCACCGCGCTTTCACCATCGACGAAGCTTTTCGAATGAGACGTTCCATTCGGAACGGCCATCACCGCCGTGAGCCCGCTGCCTTCGTTCGTGTCGGCGCGGTAGCGCCGACCTACAGCCGTCGGCGCAAAAAAAGGCGGCCCGCAGGCCGCCCTTCATCCGTCGCTGCGGTGGGCCGCGATCAGCCGGCGGTGAGCGCCGCGTTGACCCGCTTGACGAAGGCCATCGGGTCCTCCAACTGGCCGCCCTCGGCGAGCATCGCCTGGTCGAACAGGATGTGGCTCCAGTCGGCGAAGCGGTCCTCGTCCTGCTCGCTCTTCATCCGCTCGACCAGCGGGTGGCGCGGGTTGACCTCGAGGATCGGCAGGCTGGAGGGCATCTCGTGGCCCGCCTCCTTGAGCAGGCGCTGCATGTGCATCGCCATCTCGTGGGCCTCCAGCACCACGCAGGCCGGGGAGTCGGTGAGGCGGTGGCTGGCGCGCACCTCCTTGACCCGGCCGTCGAGCACCGTCTTCATCCGCTCGAGGATGTCCTTCGACTCCTCGGCGGCCTCCTCGGCGGCCTTCTTCTCCTCCTCATCCTCCAGCTCGCCGAGATCCAGGCCGCCCTTGGCCACCGAGACCAGCGACTTGCCCTCGTACTCGGTGAGGTAGGAGACCATCCACTCGTCCACCCGGTCGGTGAGCAGCAGCACCTCGATGCCCTTCTTCTTGAACACCTCCAGGTGGGGGCTGCTCTTCGCCGCGGCCAGCGAATCGGCGGTGACGTAGTAGATCTTCTCCTGACCCTCCTTCATGCGCTCGATGTAGCTGTCGAGGCCCACCGTGGCATCGCCGGAGTCGGCGCCGATCTCGGCATTGGTGGAGTGGAAACGCAGCAGCTTGGCGATCCGCTCGCGGTTGCCGTGGTCCTCGGCGGGGCCCTCTTTCAGCACCTTGCCGAACTCGTTCCAGAAACTCTGGTACTGCTCGGCGTCGTCCTTGGCCATCTTCTCCAGGGCGTCGAGGACGCGCTTCACCGAGGCCGAGCGCATGCCATCGATCAGCTTGTTGTGCTGGAGGATCTCGCGCGAGACGTTGAGCGGCAGGTCGTCGGAGTCGATCACGCCGCGCACGAAGCGCAGGTAGGCGGGCATCAGCTGCTCGGCGTCATCCATGATGAAGACGCGCTTGACGTAGAGCTTGATGCCGTGGCGGCGCTCACGGTCGAACAGATCGAACGGCGCGCGCTTCGGCAGATAGAGCAAGGAGGTGTACTCCTGCTTGCCCTCGACCCGGTTGTGCAGCCACAGCAGCGGGTCGTCGAAGTCGTGGCCGACGTGCTTGTAGAACTCCTTGTACTCGTCGTCGCTGATCTCGCCCTTCGGCCGCGCCCACAGCGCGGAGGCGCTGTTGACGGTTTCGAGCTTGGGCTCCTCGGCCTCCTCGCCCTCCGCCGGCGGCATCGGGTGAGACATCATCTGCACCGGGATGGAGATGTGGTCGGAGTACTTGCGGATGATCGAGCGCAGGCGGTAGTCCTCGGCGAACTCGGTGGCGTCCTCGCGCAGGTGCAGCACCACCTCGGTGCCGCGGCTCGGCATGTCCACCGTCTCCAGCGAATAGCTCCCCTCGCCGGCCGACTCCCAGCGCACGCCGTGCTCGGCGGCGAGGCCGGCGCGGCGGGTGGTGAGGGTCACCTTGTCTGCAACGATGAAGGCGGAGTAGAAGCCGACGCCGAACTGGCCGATCAGCTGCGCATCCTTGGCCTGATCGCCGGTCAGCGACTCGAAGAACTGGCGGGTGCCGGACTTGGCGATGGTGCCGATGTTGTCCATCACCTCCTGGCGGTTCATGCCGATGCCGTTGTCGCGGACGGTGACGGTGCGCGCCTCCTTGTCGAAGGCCACCTCGACGCGCAGCTCCGGGTCGCCCTCGAACAGCGCGTCGTCGGTGAGTCCCTCGAAGCGCAGCTTGTCGCACGCATCGGACGCGTTGGAGATCAGCTCGCGCAGGAAGATCTCCTTGTTGCTGTAGAGCGAATGGATCATCAGCTTGAGCAGCTGACTGACTTCGGTTTGAAACTCCAGCGTTTCCTTGTGGGCCTCGACGCTCATCTCTCCAAATCTCCTCAGATCAAATGGTTATCGTGGTGCTCCGGCCAGCGGATTCCCCCTAAGTGGGTGCGGTCTCCGGCCATTTCAAGAAGGGTTGTGGACAAAACCTTGACCACACTGGATCGATACCCCTACCATTCGAACAAGTTGCTTGAAGGACAGTGGCTTAGGGCCCACCAAGTTGATAACGCGGACGACGACAATAAAAGGGGCTACCATGCAGATCAGCACCACCCGTTTCGGCGAGATTGAGATCGACCCCGATACCGTCATCACCTTTCCCGACGGTATTCCCGGTTTCGAGCACTGCACCCGCTACAAGCTGCTCCACGAGGAGGGCAAGCCGCTGATCCAGTGGCTGCAGTCCCTGGACGACCCCGACCTCACCTTCTCGGTGGTCGACCCCTCCGCCTTCAACATCTTCTACGAGTTCGCCATCACCGAGGAGCAGGCCGCCTTCATCGGCCTGCACGAGACCGGGGAGGCCGCGGTCTTCATGCTGCTCTACAAGCCCGACGAGAACAGCGCCAACGAGGAGATCGACCCGGTACTGCGCGACAACGTGCGCGCCAACGCCTCCTGCCCCCTGGTGGTCAACATGCGCACCCTCACCGGCTTCCAGATCCGCCTCAAGGACCCTGAGCGCGAGACCATCATCCGCGAGCGCGACCACTAGGAGCCTGTCGGGCTTCGGATGAATCGGCCGCGAAAGCGGGATGACGGCCCTGCCCTTTTCCGAAAATCCTCGCCAAACAGCGCGCTATTCTCCTCAGAATTTTCGAAAAATTGGGGCCGCCCTCCTGCCCTCCCGCAGCTTGATCCCCCTTAGTCCGACAGGCTCCCGGCGCGCTGCGCCGGCGGTGGCGTCCCCCGTCACCGCCGCGCAACATCCGGCGACGATACTGCGCGGACCGTTCGTTCCGCGCCGATTCCGGGTTAGAATTCCCCCTCTTTTTATCCGACGTCACCCTGCCGTGGCATCGGCATGTCGCGCCGTCCGTAAGGAGCCCCCATGAAGATCGAGAGCGTCGCCACCACCCCGTTCGACGACCAGCGCCCCGGCACCTCCGGCCTGCGCAAGAAGGTGAAGGTCTTCGCCACCCCCCGCTATCTGGAGAACTTCGTCCAGTCCATCTTCGACAATCTGCCCGACCGCAAGGGCAAACGGCTCGCCATCGGCGGTGACGGCCGCTACCACAACCGCACCGCGATCCAGACCATCATCCGCATGGCCGCGGCCAACGGCTTCAAGGAGATCCTGGTGGGGCGCGGCGGCATCCTCTCGACGCCGGCGATGTCCTGCGTGATCCGCGAGCGCAACTGCTTCGGCGGCATCATCCTCTCGGCCAGCCACAACCCCGGCGGTCCCGACGGCGACTTCGGCATCAAGTACAACGGCGAGAACGGCGGCCCCGCCCCGGAGAAGCTCACCGAGGCGGTCTACGCCTCGAGCAAGGTCATCCCCGAGTACCGCATCGCCGACCTGCCGGAGATCCCGCTGGACGCCGACGGCGAGCACACCTTCGACGACGTCACCATCCGCGTGATCGACCCGGTGGCGGACTACGCCGCGCTGATGGAGCGGCTGTTCGACTTCGACGCGGTCCGCGCGCTGTTCGCCTCGGGCTTCCGCATGCGCTTCGATGCGATGCACGCGGTGACCGGTCCCTATGCCCGCGAGATCCTCGAAGGACGCCTCGGCGCCCCGGCCGGCACGGTGATCAACGGTGAGCCGAAGGAGGACTTCGGCGGCCACCATCCCGACCCGAACCTGGCCCATGCGAAGGAGCTGGTCGAGGAGCTGTTCCGCGACGACGGCCCCGACTTCGGCGCCGCCTCCGACGGCGATGGCGACCGCAACATGATCCTCGGGCGCAACTTCTTCGTCACCCCTTCCGACTCGCTGGCGGTGCTGGCGGCCAATGCCCGCCTGATCCCCGCCTTCAAGGAGGGGATCGCCGGCGTCGCCCGCTCGATGCCGACCAGCCAGGCGGCCGACCGGGTCGCCAAGAAGCTCGGGCTGGAGAGCTTCGAGACCCCCACCGGCTGGAAGTTCTTCGGCAACCTGCTGGATGCCGGCCGCGTCACCCTGTGCGGCGAGGAGAGCTTCGGCACCAGCGCCAACCACGTGCGCGAGAAAGACGGGCTGTGGGCGGTGCTGTTCTGGCTCAACCTGCTCGCCGAGCGGCGCGAGTCGGTAGCCGACATCGTCCGTGCCCACTGGCGCGAGTACGGCCGCAACTACTACTCGCGCCACGACTACGAGGAGGTGGATAGCGAGGCGGCCAAGGGGGTGATGGAATACCTGCGCGGCCAGCTCGAGCGGCTCTCGGGGCAGCCCCTGGCGGGGCGCGAGGTGAGCTACGCCGACGACTTCGCCTACCACGACCCGATCGATGGCTCGGTCTCCACCAACCAGGGGATCCGCATCGGCTTCGAGGACGGCTCGCGGATCGTCTTCCGCCTCTCCGGCACCGGCACCCGCGGGGCCACCCTGCGCATCTACATCGAGTCCTTCGAGGCCGATCCCGAGCGCCAGGACCACGACCCGCAGGAGGCGCTGGCCGAGCTGATCGAGCTAGCCGACCAGCTGGGCGAGGTGAAGAAACGCACCCGCCGCGACGGGCCGACGGTGATTACCTAAGCGACGCATGGCGACCGTGACGCACGGCCGTTTTGACCATGAAGGGGGAGGTGGCTTAGAGCGTAGGGTGTGCCGAGGCACGAGGCGCACCACCTTCGGACACTGGTGCGCCTCGTACCTCGGCACACCCTACCTGTAGGTCGTCGCTACTGCGGCGACGCGAACGGAAGCAGCGGAAATTGGGACTGAGACTCCCTGACCGAGCACTACCATCCGGAAAGATGCTGCGCGAGGTTCACCGCCGCTGCCCCCGTTCCCGTCGCCGTGGTAGCGACGACCTACGTGAAGAGGGAATCCCTACCCTTCACGCCCTTGGTTCTTCTTTGCCTTCCCATCATGGTATAGGCCCCCCATCCCAAAACCGGGAGCAACCGATGCCAGACACTCCCCTGCTGCTCTGCTCCGATCTCGATCGCACCCTGATCCCCAACGGCCCGCAGCCCGAATCCCCCGAGGCGCGCCCGCGCCTGCGCGCCTTTGCCGCCCGGCCCGACACGCTCATCGCCTACGTCAGCGGCCGCCACCGGGCACTGATCCAACAGGCGATCGAGGAGTGGGCGCTGCCCATTCCCGACTTCGCCATCGGCGACGTCGGTACCACCATCTATCGGATCCAGGAAAACGAGTGGGTGCCGTGGACGGCGTGGGAGGAGGAGATCGCCCCCGACTGGGCCGGCCACAGCGGCGGCGACCTGGCCAACCGCCTCGCCGACCTTCCCGGCCTGCGCCTGCAGGAAGAGGAGAAGCAGAACCGCTTCAAACTGAGCTACTACCTGCCACTCGACACCGACCACCGGCCGCTGCTCGACGAGGTGGCACGCCGCCTCGACGCCCTGGGGGTGCGCGCCAACCTCATCTGGAGCATCGACGAGGCGGAGAACGTCGGCCTGCTGGACCTCCTGCCGGCCTCCGCCGACAAGCTCCACGCCATCCGCTTCCTCATCCGCCGCCTGGGACTCCCCGAGGAGCGGACCCTGTTCAGCGGCGACAGCGGCAACGATCTGGCCGCCCTCACCAGCGGGCTGCCGGCGATCCTGGTGCGCAACGCCGCCGACGAGGTGCGCGACGAGGCGCTACGGGCCGCCCCCGACCGGAGCCGGCTCTACCTCGCCCATGGCGGCTTCGACGGCATGAACGGCTACTACGCGGCGGGGGTGCTGGAGGGCATCGCCCATTTCCACCCAGAATTCGCGGGGGAGTCGGAACTCACTCCGCGCTCTGCGGCCGTCCTTTCGGGTGATATTCGGTGACGTCGAGGTAGCCCCGTTCGATCGCCAGCTCCAGCGCCTTGGTCGCCTTCAACAGCTCCTCGTAGATGCTCCCCAGCTCGCGCAGGCGGGTGACGTCCTCCAGCTTCGGATCCTGATCGCCGATCCCGTTGGCCACCTCGAAGAGGTGTTCGATGTAGGCGGCCCGCGCCCGCGCCATGCAGCTCACGATCGGATCGATGTCCTCAATGCGCAGCTCGCGCACCCGCGGATTGATCTCCGCCCGGTTGACCAACCGCCGCAGGCGATCGACCTCCATCAACATCCGTTGCCGATCTCTCGGATCGTCGCTCATGCCAACCTCCCCCTCAACCGCATTGGATTACGGCGCGACGCCCTGCCACGCCGCAAATCAATATAGCAGTCAAAGCAGGGAACAGGCCTCGTCGAAATCGAGGCGCGGGCCGCGGGGGTGGAGCCGATCGCGATCGCCGTAGCCGATGGCGCAGATGAAATTGGCCTTCCACCGGCCGTCGGGGAAGAACTCCCCATTCAACGCCTCGCCGTCGAACCCGGACATCGGCCCGCAGTCGAGGCCAAGGGCGCGGGCGGCGAGCATGAAGTAGGCCCCCTGGAGCGTCGAGTTGCGGAACGCCGCATTGTGGATCGCCTCCGGCTTGCCGGCGTACCAGGAGCGGGCGTCGGTGTGGGGGAAGAGCCGCGGCAGCGCCTCGTAGAACGCCATGTCCATGGCGATCACCGCCACCACCGGCGCGCTCATGCACTTGTCGACGTTGCCCTCGGCGAGGACCGGCTTGAGCCGTGCCTTGCCCTCCGGCGAGCGGATGAAGAGCAGCCGCATCGGGCAGGCGTTGGCCGCGGTGGGGCCCCACTTGGTCAGCTCGTAGATCGCCCGCAGCTGGTCGTCGCCCACCGGCCGATCGAGCCAGTAGGAGAAGCTGCGCGCCTCGCGGAAGAGGGTGTCCAGCGCCGCGTCGGTCAATGGTTCCATGGGTCTCGCCTCACTCGGATAGGGGAATTGGGCCCATTAAGGCAGATTCGGAGAGCCCCCTCAACCACACCGGGAGTGGCCCCTTCCCCGAGCCGACATACCCTTGATGTCGAAAGCCCGCGACGGATCGAAGCGTCGCTCAATTGGCGATCGCGGAATAGCGCTCGACCCGCTCCAGCATCTGGATGTCCATCAGCACCGCTCCGTCCGCCCTGGTTGCGACGCTCCGCGTCGTAACCGGCCACTTGGACGCTCTGCGTCCAGGAGGTGACACGGCCCGGAAAAGCCGCAACTCCGCCCCGCGAGACGCAGAGCGTCGAAGAAGACGTTCCCACGCAGAGCATCGAAGAAGACGTTCCCACGCAGAGCATCTAAAGAAGACGTTCCCACGCAGAGCGTGGGAACGAGGGGCAATGGCCGGAGCCTACCTCGTCGACGGCCCGCTCCGTCCCCTCTGCGGTGTGTCCTCGCTCGACTAACCGGAGACCTCCGGCAACCGCCACGCATAAAACGCCGCCACCAGCGAAACCCCCGCCAGCAACAGGATCACCTCCGCCGTCCCCATCCAGTCGCCGAGCAGACCGACCAGCCCGCCGGCCAGCATCACCACCCCGATCACCGTATTGCTCACCGCCACCATCGCCGCACGGTTCTGCTGGTCGGCCATGTCCACCAGATAGACCTTGCGCCCCAGCCGCACCCCGCTGTGGGCGGTGACCAGCAGCAGGTAGGCCAGCGCGTGGAACCAGGGCGACTCCAACAGCGACGAACCGCTGCCGGCCAGCGCCCACATCCCCACCCCGAGCAGTCCCGCCAACCCCGAGGCCAGGGTCATCACCGTGCGACTGGAGCGGTCCCCCATCCGCCCCCACAGCGGCGCGCTCAGGCTGTCGGCCAGCCCCGCGGCGATCACCAGCATCCCCAGCCCGGCCAACCCGCTGCTCCACTGCTGCGCCAACAGCACGTAGAACGGTGGCGCCAGCGCCACCCCGAGGAGCAGCGAGCGGGTGAGGACGAAACGGCGGAACGCGGGATCCCGCAACAGCGCCAGACTCGCCAGCGCCGTCTCCAGCGCATTACCGCCCCCCTCGGTAGCACCGGGTTGCTCGCGGATCGAGGCGAAGGAAAGGATCGCCGGCAACCAGATCGCCCCGCCCACCAGAAACAGCCCCGCCAGCAGCGCCGGCCCCGCATCGCGGCCGAGGGTCTCGATCCCCAGACCGATGAACAGCGTCACGCTGCCGGCGATCCCCGAGGCGAGCCCCATCAACCGGCCGCGGCGGCTCTTCGACACCGTCTTGCCCAGCACATCCTTGGCCGACACCGAGCAGAGCCCGCGGGAGAGACTGAACACCACCAGGGCGGCGAGCAGCGCCCAGCCGGCCGCGGTGCCGGAGAGCGACAGGCCGGTGAGCCCCATCGCCGCCAGCGACAGTGCCGAGAGCGCCGCCCCGGTGACCCACACCCACTTGCGGACCGCCAATTTGCGCACCATCGCCGCCACCGCCAGCTGCGGCAACAGCACCCCCGACTCGCGGATCGGCACCAGGAAACCGACGAACAGCGCCGGCACCCCGAGCGCCCCGAACAGCCACGGCAGCACCAGCTTGGCACTGGCGATCTCATCGGCCACCTTGCCGAGCAGATTAGCGATCAGATAGGCGAAGAAGTTGTGCGGCTGATCGTTGCACGCCTGCTCCGGGATCTCCTTGCAGACCCGCGCATCCTCGTCGCCGGTGACCAGGTCGTAGAGGCTTTCGATTTTGTTTTTGTGGTACATGGGGTCTCCCCGAACTAGGATGCTGCGGATTCCCAAGAGTATCGCAGAGCCACCAATGACGAGGTAATGGGCACTTTCGGCGCCCTCACCAACCCCATGACCCTATCCGCCACCCTCGCCCTCTCCCTCCTCGCCATCGTCCTCATGGCCACGATCTGGCGCCTCGCCTCCCGCCGCCAGAGCCTCCCCTGTCCGGTCTGGTTGCGCTGGCTGGTGGAGCTGGACAACCCGTTCACCCGAACGAACCGTGCCCGCTTCATCGTCGAAACGCTCGAACTCGCCGAAGGCATGACGGTGCTGGACGCCGGCTGCGGACCGGGACGCATGACCGTCCCCCTGGCCCACGGCGTCGGCCCGGCCGGCCGGGTGGTGGCGCTCGACCTCCAGCCGGGGATGCTCGCCCGCGCCAAGACCAAGACGGAGGCCGCCGGCTGCGCCAACGTCGAATTCGTCGCCGCCCCGCTCGGCGGGAACACGCTCCCCACCGAACGCTTCGACCGCGCGGTGCTGGTCACCGTCCTCGGCGAGATCCCGGATCGCGCAGCGGCGTTCGCCGAGCTGTCCTCCGCGCTCAAGCCCGGCGGCCTCCTCGCGGTGGTCGAGGTGATCTTCGACCCCCACTTCCAGACCCGCAGAACCGTCACCGACCTCGCCGTGGCAACGGGCCTGCGCGAACGGGCCTTCTTCGGCCATCGCCTGGCGTACGTCATTCATTTCGCGAAACCCGGAGCGGAGTGAAACCTCTTTTATCTCCACTTTGCTGGGTTGCTTCAGCTCACCCTACTCCTCATTCCCCTCGATTGATGCCGCCACTGATGTCAACTATAGTTGACGCATGATCGAGATCATCAAGACCGATACTTTCGATCGGTGGCTGAGAAAGCTTCGGGATCGCCGGGCAAAGGCACGGATCGAGATGCGGATTCGTCGTCTGGAGCTGGGCAATGCGGGAGATGTGGAGCCGATCGGCGACGGATTGAGCGAGATGAGGATCGACTATGGTCCCGGCTACCGGGTGTATTTCATGCAGCAGGGCACGATTCTGGTAATTCTTCTGTGCGGAGGCGACAAGCACACACAGCGGAAAGACATCACCAAGGCGAAGGCGCTTGCTCAGGAGTGGAGTGGTTGAGCGATGGCCGAAAAATTCAGCCGCTATGACACCGCGGACTACCTCGAAACGGAGGAAGACATCCGCCTCTATCTCGAAGCCTGCCTGGAGGACGGCGACCCCTCGCTCGTCGCCGCGGCGCTTGGCGACATCGCCAGGGCGAGAAACATGACCCAGTTGGCGAAAGAGGTCGGCTTGACCAGGGCCGGGCTGTACAAGGCCCTTTCTCCCGGCGGCAACCCGAGTTTCGCCACGGTCGCGAAGGTGGCGAAGGCGCTCGGCCTGAAGATCACCATTCAGCCCGCCGCGTGACCACTCCCCATTGCGAGGATAAAACCCGTGGCCACCCTGGTTGTGCGCAACGTCGACCACGACATCGTCGACGCGCCGAAGACGCGGGCACCCCGGCACGGCATTGGTTCGTAGGGCGGATTAGCGATAGCGTAATCCGCCAAATCGGAGCTGCCTCCGGCGAGGGTGCCCTCGTTCCCGGCGGATTACGCTGCGCTAATCCGCCCTACGGGTTACCGACGGGCGGGTCGCCGGCTGCCTTCCGCTCGGCGAAGGTGTGGCGCAACAGCTCCGACGGGGAGACTCCCGCTTCCGCTGCCGCCTCGAGCACCATCTCCAGCGCCTCCTGATCGCGTCGGTAGGGGGCAATCAGCGCGTCGAAACGCTCCAGCACATCGACATGGGAAGAGATGCCTCGGGCGAGTAGGCGGACCGGCAGGACTCGGCCTCGCGCGACGTCCTCCCGCAGGGTGTCCGTAAGGGTGGTTTCCACGATCTCCGCGACGTATGAGATGGCGTAGACATAGTCCCGCAGGTCGTCCACCACGTCGCGGAACATGGGCAAGCTGGTAGAATGGTCGATAGCCATTGATGACGCCTCCTTTGACAGGTGTCGTTGTGGTTAGAGGGCCGGGGCGTCGCCACAACGCCCCGGCTTCTCGTTACAGATTTCTGTCGGATCTCCTTACCAGCGCGTCAGACTCAAACAGAGCGCAGACGAATCACATAACATGATATTATCGATTACACGAAATAATGCAAGCGGAAATTGATGCGTTTGCTTATCATTTGGGAAACAGTCGATACCGGGTAACGTGTTCATGATTCGTTTCAAGATCCGAGAGATACTCGCCAGGAAGGAGTTCGCCGAAGGGCGGCGGATCACCATCGGCGAGGTCGCCGACGCCACCGGCATCCACCGGATGACCCTGTCGAAGATGATCAACCACCGCGGCTACAATACCGGCACGGACAACCTGGACCGGCTCTGCGCCTACTTCGAGTGCGAGGTGGGGGAGTTGATCGAGTATGTGCCGATGGAGGAGATCCAGACCAAGTAGGGCGGGTCGTGCCCGCTGCGACATTTCCGTTCACACCGGGTTTGCAAGGACTACGGAAGATCCGCGGGAAGCCCTGGGTAGTTCGTAGGGCGGATTAGCGATAGCGTAATCCGCCAAATCGGAGCTGCCTCCGGCGAAGGTGCCTTCGTTCCCGGCGGATTACGCTGCGCTAATCCGCCCGACGGGCTCTGGTCACATCGGAAGGCAGCGATCACGCTCCAAACATCGCGAAACATGGGAGAGCTGGTAGAATGGAAATCAGTTATCAATGATTCTTTGCCAGCTCGGACCGCCCCTACCGCGACGCTCATAACGGCACCGAACTTGAAAGGATTATGAAAGATCAGCGGGGAATCTCGAGCAATTCATTGGCAGATTAGCGTTAGCGCAATCCTTCCAAAAAGGTGAGACTGGCCCCCAAGAAATCACGCCTAGGTAAGATTTCTACGGATCGTCTTATGCAACCCCGTCAATCATTGACTATGAACCCAAGAATGACACATTACAAAGAACACTTTCCCACCCTGCCCCTTTCAGCATATTCTGAATCCAAATTACGTTTTTAACGAATTAATTAGACAAAACAGAAAGCGCGAGAAAATGATGGTTATTGACAAAGAGCATTTCGGCCGAGCTTGTATATCACTTTTTGCACTATTACTAACGTCGTGCTCTGACGGAAAAAACAAGCAAATTGAGATGTTATCAGACGACACTATAAAACTGTCTTCAAAAATGGAAAAGCTCAGCAAAGAAATGGCCAAAAAAGCCAAGGACATGAAAAAGCTGTCTGTTGTTGGCAGCGCAAAGGCGTCTGCCAAAGCCGCCATTTCCGCAGTAGCAATAGGTGTCGCCTCAAAATTTGTATATGACGCGATAAAACCTCAGTCCATCAACACGGACTCAAGAGTACTGACCACCGACTACCCTTTTTTTGCTACAGACAAAGACAACAACAGGATCCCGATGGAGGCGGGAAACTACACTATCGTAGGAGAAAATAGCTCTTACATTACAATCAACGGTGACAAAAATGAGATTTATCTTGTTAAGCGAGGAGAGCAATAAATGAAGCTTTTTATCGTATACGGAATCGTATTGGCCTCTTTTCTGATAAGCGGATGTAGCGAAAAAGACACTATCGGACAGTCTGCGGAACGGGTAGCAAAAAAAGGAATTCCAAAAATAGCGAAGAGGATTGCTTTACCGATAACCATCATCGCCTATTCAACCGATGCCCATTCCAAGGTTAGCGAGATAGAAAACGCGGAATCAAAAACCGATATGGAAATCGCATCAGAAGTAGTTGGAAAAATGCTGCAGGAAGAAAAGGAGGACATGACTGACATTGGCAAAGATCTCGAAACAATATACAAATTTGGAATCAAACCCGCCGCTTCTGAGGCGCAGAAGAAGATTGACAGCTTATACCAAGAAGTCAGACCCATTGTTATTTCTGGCTATACAGACGCTCAAGTCACCACCAAAAACGCGTGGAAGGAATCAAAACCTATTTTGGAAGACGCTATGGATAGAGTGAGTGCCACCATAGATAGTTTTACCGAATAGATAATCCACTAGTCACCCAGATGATACGCGAGTGTGCGTCATTGACGTTTTGCGTTCGCAGAACATTCCGTCAAGCGATGCAGCACTCATATTCAAACCTGGAGACCCTTTTCGGGTCACCCGCACCACTGATAAATCTCAATGCTATCCGGCGCACACTTACAACACCCTCCCCCACAAGCCGTCCCCTGCGGCAACCGCCGCACCTTCCCCCGCCGCTCCCACTCCTCCAGCATCCCCCGCACCGCGGCGGGGGAGCTGTCGAAGCGGGTCGCCAGGTCGACCACCGCGGCGCGGTGGTGCTCCTTCAGATAGCTGCGCAGTTCCGAGAAGATCATCGCTCAACCCTCCCCGCCGGCCATCACCGGCCCGTTGTGTACCTCACGCGGCGGGCGCGGCCCGCCGTAGATCCGCAGCACCCGCACCAGCAGGGCAAAACCCAACACAATGCCGACGATCCAGGCGGTGGAACTCCCCGGATGGGCGGTGAAGGTGCCGATCTGGTAGGCCAGGGTGGCACCGAAGTAGGCCAGCCCGGTGGTCCAGCCCACCACGAACAGCGTCCAGCGGTTGCCCACCTCGCGGTGGATCGCGGCGATGGCGGCGGTGCATGGGGTGTAGAGCAGGATGAAAAGCAGGAAGGCGAAGGCCCCTACGGCTCCATTGAACCGCTCGTGCATGGCACCGAAGGTGCCGACCCCCACCTCCTGGGCCTCGGCGGCGGCGGCCTCGTCGGAGACGTCGCCGATGTCGAGGCCCAGCGGGTCGCCCACCGCGCCCGCCACGTCGCGCAGGTTGGCGGGGATCGTGGCGAACGCCTCGCCCAGCGCGGCGCTCAGCGAGAAGGGCTCCTCCTCCTCCGTCCCGCCCGCGCCCTGCTCGGCCAGGCTGCCGTAGATCGAGTCGAGGGTACCGACCACCGCCTCCTTGGCCAGGATGCCGGTGAAGATGCCGACGGTGGCGGGCCAGTTCTCCTCTTCCACGCCCATCGGGGCGAAGGCGGGGGTGAGGCCGCGGCCGATCTCCGAGAGCACCGAGCGGTCGCTGTCCTCGTTGCCGAAGGTGCCATCGACGCCGGTGGAGTTGAGCACCGCCAGCACCGCCACCATCGGCACGATGATCCTTCCGGCCTTGACGATGAACGAGCGGGTGCGCTCCCAGGTGCGCAGCGCCACCCCCTTCACCGTCGGCACGTGGTAGGTGGGCATCTCCATCACGAACGGCGCCGATTCGCCGCGTAGCACGGTGTTCTTCATCAGCAGCCCGGTGAGCACCGCCGCCAGGATGCCGAGCAGGTAGAGGCCGAACACCAGGTTCTGCCCGCCACTGGGGAAGAAGGCGGCGGCGAACAGGGCGTAGACCGGCAGCCGCGCGCCGCAGGACATGAACGGCGCCATGAACACGGTGAGCAGCCGGTCGCGGCGGTTCTCCAGGGTGCGGGTGGCCATGATCGCCGGCACGTTGCAGCCGAAGCCGACGATCAGCGGCACGAAGGATTTTCCGGGGAGCCCCACGGCGCGCATCATGCGGTCCATGACGAAGGCGGCGCGGGTCATGTAGCCGGAGTCTTCGAGCACCGAGAGGAAGAGGAACAGGAAGCCGACCACCGGGATGAAGGTGGCCACGGTCTGGATGCCGCCGCCGAGGCCGTCGGCGACCACCACGTTGATCCATTCGGGGATGCCCGCGGACTCCAGCACGCCGCGCAGGCCATCGACGAAGATCGCGCCGGCGGCGATGTCGAAGAAGTCGATGAAGGCGCCGCCGATGTTGATGGTGAAGAGGAACATCAGGTACATCACGGCGAGGAAGATCGGGATCCCCAGGGCGCGGTTGAGCACCACCCGGTCGATCCGCTCGGTGACGCTGCGCGCCATCTTCCCCTTCGCCCGCAGGCAGCCCTGGACCACGTCGTGGACGAAGCCGTAGCGGGCGTCGGTGAGCAGGATATCGACGTCGTCCTCGCCCTCGGCGGCGATCTCCGCGGCAAGTCTCGCGGCCAGCGCGCGCGCCTCGCCGCTCACCAGCCGCTCCGCCAGGTACTCCTCCTCCAGCAGCTTGAGCGCCAGCCAGTGTGCGTCGACCCCGTGGGCGGCGGCGTTCTCCGCCACCACCGCGGCCAGCCGGTCGACCGCCGGGCCGAGCACCTCGCCGTAGGAGAGGGCGGTGGCCGGCGGGTGGTGGGGCCCCTCGGCGATCAGCTCCTTGAGCCCGTCGACGCCGTCCTCGCGGGAGGCGACCAGGGCGACCACCGGGCAGCCGAGGCGGTCGGCGAGCGCGGTCAGGTCGAGGGTGAGCCCCGCCCTCTCCGCCTTGTCCATCATGTTCACCGCCACCACCATCGGCACCCGCATCTCCAGCAGCTGGCTGGTGAGGTAGAGGTTGCGCTCCAGGTTGGAGCCGTCGACGATGTTGACCAGCAGGTCGGCCTCGCCGGCGAGGACGTAGTCGCGGGCGATCCGCTCGTCCACCGAGGAGTCGCCGTGGGGCAGGTCGATGGAGTAGACCCCCGGCAGGTCGACCACCGCCACCCGCTCACCGCGGTGGCGGTAGTCACCGGTCTTCTTGTCGACGGTCACGCCGGGCCAGTTGCCGACCCGCTGGCGGGCGCCGGTCAGCGCGTTGAACAGGGTGCTCTTGCCGCAGTTGGGGTTGCCGACCACGGCGATGGTGAAGTCGTCGCTCATCGCTACAGCTCCTCCACCCGAACGATGGCCGCCTCGCCGCGGCGCAGGCTGAGGGAGAAGCCGCGCAGGCGGATCTCCACCGGGTCGCCCAGGGGGGCGATCCGTTCGACATGGAATTCCGTTCCCGCGGTCACTCCCATGGCCAGCAGTTTCTTGCGAAACCCCCGGTCCCCCCGGCCGAAGCCGACCACGCGACCGCGACAACCCGGCCCCAGATCACCCATGCAACGCGACATCTCACTGCCCTCCGCACATTGACCGGCCTGCGCCGGTGAAAAACCGTACGGGAGGAAGAATATCACAAATGAGAATGATTTGTATCTACCTTGATCCGTCGACGTAAACGGCGGCAGCGGAGATTCGGATGGTGGGCGAGGAGCTGGAGCTGACCATCCATGCCGCGAAGAAAGAGATCGATGCCTAAAGCCACTTCGTGCCTCAATACGCTGTATACTTCCCCAATCCCACCACTTCCTCCCAGGTGCAGCCCGGGCCTCCCGCGTCCACGACCACCTACGGCCGCTTGAAAGCGCTGCCGGCATCCTCCCGAACCGCCTTCCACTCCCCCGGTCCGTTCACGCATCACGCGCCACCAGGCTCGCCAATCCGAGCCGGTTCGCCTCATGACACAGGCCCCTTATGCCCCATGCCCCCAACCGTCGCACGCCGGCAACCCCGTCCGTCGATGCCGACAACCGACAGGACAATCCCCTCTGGTTGAAGATGTGGCGGGACAACCGCACGGCGGAGTTTCATCAGACCACGGTCAATCCACTGCTGGCGCGATACTGGCACGGTCAGAAGCTGAAGAGAGGCAGCCGGATCCTGGTCCCGTTGTGTGGCAAGAGCCTGGACATGCTCTGGCTGGCGGAGCAGGGGTACCGGGTGATCGGCATCGAACTCAGCCCGGTCGCCGTCAAGGCGTTCTTCGACGAAAACCGGTTGAAGGTCAAGAAAACGCGCAACGGGAAGTTCACCCGCTGGCAGTCGGGTGCCATCGTCATCTGGTGTGGCGATTTCTTCTCGCTGCAAAGAGATCGACTGGGGCACATCGACAGCGTATTCGACCGGGCCGCGTTGACCGCCCTGCCGAAATCCGTCCGCAAACCCTATGTCGCCCAACTGCGGGCGCTGATCGACGACGTGGCGGGGGTTTTCCTGCTCTCGGTGGAAGACGTCGCCAAGGACAGCGGGCAGTCCGCCACCCAGATCGACCGTGAAATCACCACGCTGTACGCGGAACACTTCGAGATCCGGCTTGCGCATGCCCAGCGAATCGATGCGGTGCAGGACGGTTCTCCGGAACCGGGCTTCTTTGTAGACAACAAGATTTATCAGCTGAACCTGCGCCCGACGGGCATCGGATGCCATTCATGAGCTGATCGGCATCCCGCCGGCCCTTCTGCCGGGATGCAGACGCCGTCACCGGGACGGCCTCCCCGCCTACCAGGCCAGTCCGCCGCTCTGATACTCGGTCACCCGCGTCTCGAAGAAGTTCTTCTCCTTGCGCAGGTTGGCCTGCTCGTCGAGCCACGGCAGGGCGTTGCGCGCCCCCGGGAAGGGCTCCTCCAGGCCGAGCTGGCGGGCGCGGCGGTTGGCCACGTGGCGGAACTGCTCCAGGTGCTCGCCGGCCGAGTAGCCGAGCATCGGCCGCGGCAGCAGGTAGCCGACGTAGGCCGCCTCCGCCGCCTCCGCCTCGCGCCACATCGCCGCCACCGCCGCGGGGTCGGGGGCGATTCCCTCCTCCTTCATCAGTTGGCGCACCACGCGGATGCCGAAACCGCAGTGGAGCACCTCGTCGCGCAGGATGTACTGGAGCTGCTCGGCGGTGCCCTTCATCAAGCCGCGGCGCTGCAGGGCGAAGATCGGGGTGAAGCCGTTGTAGAACCAGCACCCTTCGAACACCGCGGCGAAGAACAGGTAGGCCATGAGGAAGTCGTGCAGCGCGGCGGGTTCGGTGAGGTCGAGGTCGGAACGCAGGATCGACTGCAGGCGGCGGTTGGCGATGCGGATCTTGCCGTGTATCTGCGGCACCACCCGGTAGCGGTTGTAGATCTCGCCCTGATCGAGGCCGAGGGTCTCGATGCAGTGCTGGTAGGTCCAGGTGTGCAGCGACTCCTCGTAGACCTGGCGTGCCTGGTAGATCTGCAACTCCGGGGCGGACATCTTCTCCATCACCGCCAGGCCGATGTTGCGCATGGCGAGGATGTCGGAGGTGGTGAGATAGGCGAGCACGTTCTCGTAGAGGTGACGCTCTTCCGGGGTGAGCTTGTGGTGGTAGTCGTGGACGTCCTGGGCGAGGTTGATGTCGAGCGGGGTCCAGTGGTTCTTGTTGGCGTTGAGGAAGTACTCCCAGGCCCACGGGTATTTGAAGGGGGCCAGTTGGTTGATGTCGGCGCGGCCGTTGACCACCCGCTTGTCCTGCGGGTTGATGGGCGACAGGACGTCAGGCCCCTCCGCAGACGCGACGGGTTGGGCCGGCGGCACGGCCGGCGGATGGGCGGGAATGAGGGGATCATCCCAATTCATGAACATGGTGGTTCTCCTGATCGATAACCATTGACCGCAAAATTTGCGGTTCGTCCGGTCTCGAAAAATTCGGCGATGTCTAAGGCCCGTAGGGCGGATTAGCGCCAGCGTAATCCGCCACATCGAAGCTGCCTTCGGCGAAGGTGCCCCCGTTCCGGCGGATTACGCTGGCGCTAATCCGCCCTACGGCAAGCCCACGCTATTGGCACGCCTCGCACTCGGGATCGTCGATGGCACACGCCTTGGGTGCCGCCGCCTCGGCCGATTTCTCCATGTGGGTCGCGCCCAGGGTGCGCAGGTAATAGGTGGTCTTCAGCCCGCGCACCCAGGCCAGTTTGTAGAGGTTGTCGAGTTTCGGCCCGGAGGGTTCGGCCAGATAGAGGTTCAGGCTCTGCGCCTGATCGAGCCACTTCTGGCGGCGTGACGCCGCCTCCACCAGCCAGCGCGGGTCGATCTCGAAGGCGGTGGCGTAGCGCGCCTTCAATTCGTCCGGCACCCGGTCCATGGCGCTGAGGCGACCGTCGTGGTACTTGAGGTCGTTGATCATCACCTCGTCCCACAGCCCAAGCCCCTTCAGTTCGGCCACCAGATAGGGATTGACCACCGTGAACTCGCCGGAGAGGTTCGATTTGACGAAGAGGTTCTGGTAGGTGGGCTCGATCGACGGGCTCACCCCGCAGATGTTGGAGATGGTGGCGGTGGGGGCGATGGCCAGGACGTTGGCGTTGCGCATGCCGTGGGTGAGCACCCGGCGGCGCAGCGCCTCCCAGTCGAGGGTGGTGGCGGTGTCCATCTGCAGGTAGTCGCCGCGCGCCGCCTTCAGCCGTTCGATGGAGTCGATCGGCAGCACCCCCTCGCTCCACAGCGAGCCCTCGTAGCTGGGGTAGCGGCCGCGCTCGGCGGCCAGCTCGCTGGAGGCGCGGATGGCGTACCAGCTCACCGCTTCCATGGATTGATCGGCGAAGGCCACCGCCTCCTCCGAGGCGTAGGGGATGCCCAGTTTGTGCAGGGCGTCCTGGAAGCCCATGATGCCGAGGCCCACCGGGCGGTGGCGCAGATTGGCGTTGCGCGCCTGGGGCACGCTGTAGAAATTGATGTCGATGACGTTGTCGAGCATGCGCAGCGCAGTGCTCACCGTGCGTTCCAGCTTCGCCTGATCGATCCCCTCGGCGGTGACGTGGGCGGCCAGGTTGATCGAACCCAGGTTGCACACCGCGATCTCCCGGTCGTTGGTGTGCAGGGTGATCTCGGTGCACAGGTTGGAGCTGTGCACCACGCCCACGTGGTGGTTGGTGTAGCGCAGGTTGCACGGATCCTTGAAGGCGATCCACGGGTGGCCGGTCTCGAACAGCATCGAGAGCATCTTGCGCCACAGGGTCACCGCCGGCAGCCGTTTATGGACCCGCAGCTCGCCGCGGGCCGCCTTCTCCTCGTAGGCGGTGTAGGCCGCCTCGAACGCCTCACCGGTCAGTTCGTGCAGATCCGCCGTCTCATCGGGCGAGAAGAGGCTCCATTCGCCCTCCTCCGCCACCCGCTTCATGAACAGGTCCGGCACCCAGTTGGCGCTGTTCATGTCGTGGGTGCGGCGGCGCTCGTCGCCGGTGTTCTTGCGCAGTTCGAGAAACTCCTCGATGTCGATGTGCCAAGTCTCCAGATAGGCGCACACCGCCCCCTTGCGCTTGCCGCCCTGGTTGACCGCCACCGCGGTGTCGTTGGCCACCTTGAGGAACGGCACCACCCCCTGGCTGACCCCGTTGGTGCCTTTGATGTGGGCGCCGAGGCCGCGCACCCGGCTCCAGTCGTTGCCCAGTCCGCCGGCGAATTTGGAGAGCAGCGCGTTGTCGCGGATCGCGCCGAAGATCCCCTCCAGGTGGTCGGGGACGCTGGTGAGATAACACGAGGAAAGCTGCGGCCGCAGGGTACCGGCGTTGAACAGGGTCGGGGTGCTGGACATGAAGTCGAAGCGCGAGAGCAGCTCGTAGAACTCGATCGCCCGCGCCTCGCGCTCCAGCTCGTTGAGCGCCAGGCCCATGGCGACGCGCATGAACAGCGCCTGGGGCCGCTCGAAGCGCACCCCGTCGGCGTGCAGCAGGTAACGGTCGTAGAGGGTCTGCAGGCCCAGGTAGGTGAAGTCGAGATCCCGCTCGGGGCGGATCGCCGCGGCCAGCCGCTCCAGGTCGAAGAGCAGCAGCCGCGGGTCGGCCAGGCCGCGGTCGGCGGCGCGTTGGAGATAGGCCGGGAAATAGTCGCCGTACTCCGCCCCCTCCTCCGCCACCGGCGCCAGATCCAGAAAGCCCAGTGCCTCGCTGCGCAGCCGGTCGAGCAGCAGCCGCGCCGCCGCCCGGCCATAGTCGGGATCGCGCTCGATCAGCGAGCGGGCGGCAAGCACCAGCGCCTCCGCCACCTCCCCTTCGCCGATGCCGTCGAACAGGTTGCGACGCAGGTTCTCCAGCACCGGCCCCGGCTCCGCCCCGGCGAGCCCCGCGCAGGCCGCCTCGACCTGCCGCTCCAACCGGGCGGGATCCAGCGGCACGCGGCCACCGTCGAAGCGGGTGACGTGGAGCGCGGGCACCGCCTCGGTGGGCACCGTCGCCCCTTCGGCGCGCTTGCGGGCGTGTTCCTCGCGATAGAGCACATAGGCGCGGGCCACCTTGTGATGACCCGCGCGCATCAGCGCCAGCTCCACCTGATCCTGGATATCCTCGATGTGCAGGGTGCCGCCGCCGGGCAGCCGGCGGGTCAGCGCCTCGCTCACCTGCCCGGTCAGCTCGTTCACCGCCTGGTTGACCCGCCGCGAGCCGGTCGCCCCGGCCCCCTCCACGGCGAGGAAGGCGCGGGTCACCGCGGCGGCGATCTTGGCCGGGGCGAAGGCGGTCACCGCGCCGTTGCGGCGCACCACCTGGAAACGGCCGTCGCCGCCGGCGGGTTCCGGGGGGTCGGTAACGGGAAAAGGGATGGGAGCCGGGGCCGAGCCTCCGGCGGCGAGAATGGATTCAGTCAGCATGGCGCCTCCCAGTCGAGTCCGGTCGGGCCATCGCGCGAGATCAGGGGCGAGGGTCCGCAACGGGCGGGGAGCGCCCCCGAAGCCTTGGACGCGAAGGCTCGGGAAACCCCGCCGTCACCCGAGGGGGACGGCGGGACGCTCTCCGGCAGGTATTCGGACTCGGGGGCGCGCCGGCTCTCGCCGGCCCCTACGGCCGCGGCTTCCCACCCCCCAGGTTCTCCCCGTCAGGGCAGTGCCTGGTGTCTTCCACCCGGCGGCCTTCGTTCCCCCACACCGCTGCGCGACAGTTCCGGATTCACACCGGATTCCCTGTTACCGCAAACACGATATGTTGTGGATGCACCGAAGATCGAGCACAAGATAGGATAAACCCCCCCCCCACACAAGCGGCGGTTCCCCAACACCGGATGAACCGCGGAGGTCACCGCTGAATGCCGCTCGGGAAGACGATCAGGCTCCGTGAGCCGGACTGACGGTCACCTCCGAAGAGTGGCGCGCAAGCGCTTCGCCGCCGCCACCATGTGGGTCAACGCCGGGATCACCTCCTCCCACCGGCGGGTCTTCAGACCGCAATCGGGATTGACCCACAGCCGCTCGGCCGGGATGCGCTCGGCGGCCTTGTCCATCAGCTCGACGATCTGCGCCTCGGTCGGGATGTTGGGCGAGTGGATGTCGTAGACGCCGGGGCCGATCCCGTTGGGGTAGTCGAAGTCGTCGAAGGCATCGAGCAGCTCCATGTCGGAGCGTGAGGTCTCGATGGTGATCACGTCGGCGTCCATCGCGGCGATCGATTCGATGATGTCGTTGAACTCCGAATAGCACATGTGGGTATGGACCTGGGTCTCATCGGCCACCCCGTTGGCGGCGATGCGAAACGCCTCCACCGCCCAATCGAGATACCCCGGCCATTGCGCGCGGCGCAGCGGCAACCCCTCGCGCAGCGCCGCCTCGTCGATCTGGATCACCTGCACCCCGGCCCGCTCCAGGTCCAGCACCTCCTCGCGGATCGCCAGGGCGAGCTGCCGGCAGGAGGCCGCACGCGGCTGGTCGTCGCGCACGAAGGACCAGTTGAGGATCGTCACCGGCCCGGTCAGCATCCCCTTCATCGGCTTGTCGGTGAGCGACTGGGCGTAGCGGATCCACGCCACGGTCATCGCCCGCGGACGGTGGATGTCACCGAACAGGATCGGCGGCTTGACGCAGCGCGAGCCGTAGGACTGGACCCAGCCGAAGCGGCTGAAGGCGTAGCCCTCGAGCTGCTCGCCGAAGTACTCCACCATGTCGTTGCGCTCGGCCTCGCCATGCACCAGCACGTCCAGCCCCAGCGCCTCCTGCTCGCGCACGCAGCGCTCGATCTCCGCCTCCATGGCCGCCTGGTAGGCCGCCTCGTCCAGCTCGCCGGCCTTGAAGCGGCGGCGCGTCCGGCGGATCTCCGCGGTCTGCGGGAAGGAGCCGATGGTGGTGGTGGGAAACCGCGGCAGGTCGAGCAGCGCCGCCTGCTTCGCCGCGCGTTCGGCGTAGGGGCTGCGGCGTCGTCCCATGTCGGCGTCGATCGCGGAGAGGGCGGCACGCACCGCCGGGTCGCTCACCCGCGGCGAGGAGCGGCGCGCCGCGCAGGCGGCGCGGTTGGCCACCAGCGCCTCGTTCACCGCGTCGCGACCGCGGTTCAAGGCGGTGGCGAGCACCTGCAGCTCGTCGAGTTTCTGCTTGGCGAAGGCGAGCCACGAGCGGATCTCACCGTCGAGCCGATCCTCACTATCGAGATCCACCGGCACGTGGAGCAGCGAACACGAAGGCGCCAGCCACAGCCGCTCACCGAGCCGCGCGGCGAGCGGCTCCAGCCAATCGAGCATCCCGTCGAGATCGCTCTTCCAGATGTTGCGGCCGTCGACCACGCCGAGCGACAGCACCTTGTGCCCCGACAGGTAGCCGAGCAGTGGTACCACCTCCTCGCGGGCGTTGACCGCATCCAGGTGGAGGCCCGCCACCGGCAGCTCGACGGCCAGTTGCAGGTTCTCCCGCAACGAACCGAAATAGGTGGCGAGCAGCAGTTTGACCCGGCTCGCCTTGAGGTCGTGATAGGCGAGGTTGAAGGCGTGGCGCCACGGCGCCTCCAATTCGGTGACCAGCAGCGGCTCGTCGATCTGCACCCACTCCGCCCCCGCCCCGGCCAGGGCCTCCAGCAGCTCGGCGTAGACCGCCAGCAGGCGCGGCAGCAGTGCCAACCGGTCAACGCCGTCCTTGGCCTTGCCGAGGGCCAGGTAGGTGACCGGACCGATGATCACCGGCTTGGCCCGCACGCCCAGCGCCCCGGCCTCGGCCAGTTGCTCCAGCAGACGGGAGGCGTCGAGCGCGAACTCCGTGGTGGCGGTGAACTCGGGGACGATGTAGTGGTAGTTGGTGTCGAACCACTTGGTCATCTCACCCGCCGCCACGCCGCCGTCCTCGGCGACACCGGGGGCGGAGCGTCCACGCGCCACGCGGAAGTAGTTGTCCAACGGGTCGCCCGCGAAGCCGCGCACCCGCTCGGGCAGGTGGCCCAGGGTGAAGCTCATCTCCAGCACCTGGTCGTAGAAGGCGAAGTCGCCCACCGGCACGAGATCCAGCGCGGCCTGATCCTCCCAGTGGCGACGGCGCAGCCCGGCCCCCAGCGCCTTCAGCTCGCCGCGGGAAGTCTCCCCCCGCCAATAGGACTCCAGGGCGAACTTCAGCTCACGCTTCGCGCCGATGCGCGGAAAACCCAGGTTGTGCGTAGTGACCATGCTGCCTACCTCTGCTCCGGATGAATGAAAAGCCGGAGGGATGGTAGGCAGCGGCATCGATGAAATAAAATGATCTTATTTCACGAACCGATGATCAATACTCATGAGCGACCATGCTTGAACGAACCCATCTGGCCATCGTCCGCGAGGTGGCGCGACAGGGCTCCCTGACCGCCGCGGCCGAGGCGCTGTGCGTGACCCAATCCGCCCTCAGCCACACCATGAAGAAGCTGGAACAGGGGCTGGGGACCGCGATCTGGCGGCGCGAGGGGCGCCGCCTCCACCCGACCCCGGCGGGCGACTACCTGCTGGGCGTCGCCGAACGGCTGCTGCCGCAGTTGGAGCGGGCAGAGGAGCAGTTGCGCCAATACGCCCGCGGCGAGCGCGGCACCCTGCGCATCGGCATCGAGTGCCACCCCTGCTACCGCTGGCTGCTCAAGGTGGTCGCCCCCTATCTTGAGCGCTGGCCCGAGGTGGACGTGGATGTGAAGCAGCGCTTCCGGTTCGGCGGCATCGGCGCGCTGTTCGCCCACGAGATCGACCTGCTGGTCACCCCCGACCCGCTGCACCGGCCGGGCCTGCACTTCGAGCCGGTGTTCGACTACGAGCAGGTGCTGGTGGTAAACCGCGATCATCCGTTGGCGACGGCCCGCCATGTGGAGCCGGAGCAGCTGACCGACGAGGTACTGATCACCTACCCGGTGGAGAGCGACCGCCTGGACGTCTACAGCCGCTTCCTCCACCCCGCCGGCATCGCGCCGCGGCGCCACAAGGTGATCGAGAGCGCCGACATCATGCTGCAGATGGTCGCCGCCGGCCGCGGGGTGGCGGCGCTGCCGCGCTGGCTGGTGGAGGAGTACGCCGAGCGGCTCGCCGTCGTTCCGGTCAGCCTGGGAAAAGAGGGCATCGCCAAACAGATCTTCCTCGGCTTCCGCAAGGCGGAGGCCGGGATCGACTACCTGAGTGCCTTCGTCGAACTGGCGCGCCAAGAGCGCGACGTTGCAGTTGGGGCGTTGGAATGGGTTCCCCATGCCGATGGATGTCGGCATGGTGATCAGGTATGAACCATCACCCTTTGATATCCGGCACTCCCAATCCACGACAGATTTTCGATCCGAGCCGATCCCCAATTTCGTTATGACGAGGAACGGTCTCTACGACTCCCGTGGCTGGATTCATCCATAGCGAAATGACTGCTTCCCTCCCTTTTCAGAGTGCAACCATATCGTCTGAGGTGCCGAAGGAGAGCTGAACGCTTCACGCCACCGCAATCCGATCCCGGATGGCATCCTCAGGCACGCCTCGAAGCCCATCTTCCCGTCGATCTTCAAGAATCAAGGCGATCGCCTCGACCAAGCTCCGTTTTGCCTCCTCGACCGTCCGACCTTGGCCATTCGCGCCAGGCATCTCCGGGCTGTAGGAGATGAAGCCGTCGCCATCCTGCTCGATAATTGCGGTGAACTCGTTGTGCATGGTTTCGATCTCCGAAAAAGAGCGTTTGTCGCTCGGATCTGCTGATTCCAGCGCGCATTGATCGGCTGGGCGGCGGAGCCGGTATCCCGTTTGGTTCTCCGGAGCGGAACCTCCGCCTCACTTGACCAGGGCGTGGGGGAAATTCGGGCTGTCCGGGTTGACGACCAGCTTGCGATGGGCCGGCGACACCAGGAGGTCCATGTCCTCCATGGGGACGGCACCCAGGAGGACCTCATCGCCCATCACCAGGGCGCCGGCGAAACAGGAGCGGTTTTCGAAGACCACCTCGACCGGACCGACGTAGGAGACGAGATGGCTGCGGCCGTCGGCGGAGGTGACCTCGCGCTTGGAGTTCTCTTCGAGCTTCAGCTGGGCGGCGACATGCTCGGGGATGCAGAGTGTCAAGGCACCGGTATCCACCATTGCCTTCACGAGCAGCGACTTCAATTCCGGCAATCTCGGGTTTTTCAGCTCGATGGTGGCGTGGACGTAACCCATGGTGGCCCATATCCGGTTAGTGGATGGATACGGCGAAGCCTATCCCAGCCGGGGCGACATCGCCAAACAGCAGAAACCCGAAGAGTGAACGTCAGGTAGGGTGTGCGACGACAAGAGGCGTACCGGTACGGGGATTCCCTCCTTGCGCGCCATCTCCTTGAGGTTCTGATGGCAGCAACCCTGTGTGGGTTGCCGAGCAAACCTACGGCCCCCCCTCGCCACTCCGCTCCCCCTTGACAAGCGCCAATCGAACCGGGATATTAGACGCAAATAGTATTAATTCGCATTTGCATATAAGCGCACACCTCCGGCGGAGCCGGCAGTGCCGTCGCCTCCCCACCCGAAACCGAGTATCCGCATGATGAATTCGACCCGCGTGTTGTTCCTCTCCCTGCTTTGCCTGCTGACGTCGCCCCAGGCGGGCGCCGAAGCGGCCGCTGCCGGCCAGCCGACGGGCGCCGACGGCTTCAGCCGCACGTTCGACGACCCGCGCTACACCCGCCTCCCCACCTATCTGATCGAGATGAAGGACGGCGCGCTGCTGCCGGCGGAACTGGTCGTCCCGGCGAAGACCAAGTTCCGCCTGGTGGTGCGCAACGTCGGCGACAAGCCGGCGGAGTTCGAGAGCAACCAGTTGCGCCAGGAGAAGGTGCTGTTCATGGGCGCCGAGGCGACCTTGGTGATCACCCCGCTGGATGCCGGCAGCTACGACTACTTCGACGACTTCGCGCCGGCCGTGCACGGAAAAATCGTCGCCAAGGCGAAGGAGTAGCCCATGGGTCAGGTCATCTTCGTCGTCTGCCGGGAGAGCGTCGAGGCGCTGCTGATCATCGGCATCCTCTACGCCTGGATGAGCGGCCGCGAGGACGAGCGCACGGGCAAGCGCTGGATCCTGGCGGGCGTGGTGGCCGGACTGGGGCTGGCCACCGTGCTGGCGCTGACCCTGGTCGGCGTCACCCACTTCCTCGGCGGCGCGGCACGAGACCACTTCGAGATCTTCCTGCTCACCTTCGCCAGCGCGCTGATCGTTCAGATGGTGATGTGGATGCGCACCCACGGGCGCACCATCAAGCGCGAGATGGAGGGCGCGCTGGAGCGCAGCGCGCGCACCGCCAGCTGGTGGGGCGCCTTCTTCCTGGTCGCCATCGCCGTCGGCCGCGAGGGCTCGGAGACGGTGATGTTCCTCTACGGCTCGTTCATCCAGCTCGACTCGCTGACCGCCTACCTGGGCTTCTTTGCCGCCGCCGGTATCGGTCTCGCCCTCGCCCTGGTGCTGTTCTACCTGCTCCAGCTGGGCAACCGCTTCGTCTCCTGGAAATGGTTCTTCCGGATCACCGAAATCCTGCTGCTGTTCCTCGGCTCGGCGCTGCTGCTGAGCGCCTCGGAGAAGCTGCTGAACGGCCCGCTGGCGGTGGTGGACCTGCCCGGCTGGATCTACGCCACCGCCTGGGACACCTCGCCGCTGCTCAGCGACGGCTCCGTGTTCGGCAATCTGCTGGCCTCGCTGTTCGCCTACCGCTCGCAGCCCATCGGCTGGGACCTGCTGGTGCTCGGCAGCTACTGGGTGACGGTGCTGCTGCTGTTCCGCTGGCAGGGCCACTTGCAGGAGCGGCGGGCGGCGATGGTGCAGGCAGCCGCGGAAGGCAACTGAGCGCGCACGCCCCCTCCCCCTTCAATCCCCTTTCAACCCAACCCCATCGGGAGCTGACATTGATGAGAATGACCCTCAAGCCCCTCGTCGCCGGCATCGCGCTGACCCTCTCGTCGAACGGCATGGCCGCAGCGCCTCAGGCCACCCCGGCAGCGGCCCTGACCACCTACGCCGAGATCGCCGGCGCCAACTACCGCGATGCCCTGCAGGACGCGCAGGCGCTGCAATCGGCGGTGCATGCGCTGGCCGCGAAGCCGAGCGCGGAGACCCTGAAGGCCGCCAAGGCGGCGTGGCTCGCCTCCCGCGAAAGCTACGGCACCACCGAGATCTTCCGCCTCGCCAACGGGCCGATCGACGCCGAGGAGGGCTGGGTAGCGGAGGCCTACGGCGCCCATGAGGGGGAGATCAACGCCTGGCCCCTCGACGAGAACCTGATCGACTACACCATCGACGCCCACTACCGGCGCACCCACGGCAACATCATCGACACCAAGGGAACGTTCACCCCGGGCGGCGAGAACCCGCAGCCGGTGGACGTCACCACCATCACCCCCGCGGCGCTCGGCGCGCTCAACGAGAACGGCGGCGAGGCCAACGTCAGCAGCGGCTTCCACGCCATCGAGTTCCTGCTCTGGGGCCAGGACCAGGACTACGCCAACCTGCTCGACGACAAGGTCACCCACGGCCCGCTGACCGCCGGCGAGCGCCCGCTCTCCGACTTCACCCGCGACAAGCTGGCCGAGCGCCGTCTCCAGTACCTGGTCGCCGCGGCGGACAAACTGGTCGATGACCTGGCGGTGGTCAGCAGCGCCTGGGACGACAAGGTCGACGGCACCCACGGCCTCTACCGCGCCGCCCTGCTGGAGCAGCTCAAAGGCGCCGAGCAGGACAAGAACATCCCCCACGTTCAGGCCCTCAAGCAGATCTTCGCCGGCATGGGCGTGTTCGCGAAGTCGGAGCTGGCCAACGAGCGCATCGCCGTGGCGGTGCTCACCCCCAGCGAAGAGGACGAGCACTCCTGCTTCTCCGACAACACCCACCGCGACATTGCGCTCAACTACCAGGGCATCAAGAACGTCCTGCTGGGTGAATACCACGGCAAGAAGGTGGGCCCCTCCTTCTTCGACCGGCTGCCCGCCGCCGAGCAGGAGAAGCTGAAGGCGCTGATGGCCGACATCGAAACGCGCATCGCCCGGGTCAACGAGCTGGCGACCACCAAGATGCACTTCGACTACCAGATCCACCCGGAGAACGAGGCGAGCGTGCAGAACATCGTCAGCCTCAAGAACCGGCTGCGCAAACTGGGCGACCGGATGATCGCGGTGGCCGAGGCCTACGGCATCTCGCTGACCACCGACGATGTGACCGATCCCGAGGAGACCCGGGTCGGCGGGTAGCGTTATAGGGCGGGCCGTGCCCGCCGCGGCCTCTCCGCCGGCACCGGCCCGTATACCGGGGTTCGGCGCCGCGGCGGGCACGGCCCGCCCGATACATCACGATCCACCACCGTTGCGAGAAGGTCCCCGTTCCCGCTTCGCCCGCGAGGCCACGGACGCCCCCGGCAACGGGCGCGCACCCTACCCCAGCAAGGCACCCGATGAAACGCATCCACCCCGGTTCCCACAAGACGTGGTTATGCGGCGCCCTCGCCTGGCTCGTGTTGAGCCACGCCGCCGCCGACGAACCGTCCACCTGGTTCACCGACGCCGCCGGTCCCCGCCCCTTCGCCCAGCCGATCGCGATGGACGACGCGGCCTACGACCGCTTCATCCTCGGCCGCTCCTTCTTCTCCATCCCCTGGGTCGAGGCCCCCAGCGCGACCACCGCGCGGGACGGACTGGGCCCCCACTTCAACGCCAACACCTGCGCCAGTTGCCATGTCGACAACGGCGGCGGCCAGACCCTCGATGAACACGACCAGCCGCTGCGCACCCTGGTGTTCAAGCTCACCCAACCGGCGCGCCACGCCCAACGCGGCGGAATCGACAACGTCGAGACCCCGTTCCACGACAGCGTGCCGGACCCGGTCTACGGGGTGCAGATCGCCATCAACGGCAACCTCAAGGTGCAGCCCGAGGCGCTGCCCCGGCTGCGCATCGAGGAGCGCCCCTTCACCTATCCCGACGGCGAGCGGGTGACCCTGACGACCTTGCAACCCGTTCTGGAACGGCTGGCCTACGGCCCGCTGGCCGAGGGGACCACCCTCTCCCTACGCCAGCCGCCGGCCCTGATTGGCCTGGGGTTGATCGAACGGGTTCCCGACCGCGAGATCCTCGCCTGGGCCGACCCGCAGGACGAAGACGGCGACGGGATCAGCGGGCGCCCCAACCGGCTCGGCCCGCCCGATGGGCAATCCACCACCCTGGGGCGCTACAACTGGAAGGCGAGCGAGGCCACCGTGGTCGGCCAGACCGCCAACGCCGCGGCCCACGACATCGGCCTGACCAACCCGCTCTACCCGCGGGAGCAGTGCCAGCCGGCGCAGGCCGACTGCCTGCGCGCGCCGCGCGGCCGGGCAACGCCGCAGGGCGACCTCGACCTCCCCGAGCTGCGCCTGCACGCCATCGCCGCCTACGTCAGCGGCCACAAGGCACCGCAACCCGTGCGGCTGGATGCGCGGGCAGCCGCGGGAAAGACGCTGTTCGGGGAACTGGGCTGCACCGGCTGCCACCGCGAGACCCTGACCACCGACGAGGACGTCGCCTTCCACCCCTACAGCGATCTCCTGCTCCACGACATGGGCGAGGACCTGAAGGACGGGCGCCCGGAGTTCCTCGCCAGCGAACGCGAATACCGCACCGCCCCCCTGTGGGGACTCGGCGGCCGGCTACGCGCCGGCGAACGCCTCCTGCACGACGCCCGCGCCGCGACACCGGAGGAGGCGATCCTCTGGCACGGCGGCGAGGCGGCGGCCTCGCAACGGCGATTCACCGAACTCGAACGGGCGCAGCGCGCGTCGCTTCTACATTTCCTGGAGCAACTATGAAACCGTTCTTCATCCTCGCCCTCACCTGCCTGATCGGCGCCTTCCAGACCGCCGCCGCGGCCGGGCGGGACCCCTACGTGGCGATCTACGACGACGTCCTGCAGGCCAACGCCGACCGCGCCGTGGAGCGCTGCACCGACCTGCAACAGCGGCTGGGCGAGCCCTCCGCCGAGCGGCGCCACGACGCCTTCGTGGCGCTGGCCCAAGCATGGGCCCGCGTCGAGGCCAGCTACATCCTCGGCGGCTACGACATGGACGCCATGGACTACCCGCTGATGGTCGACTACTTCCACCTGGGCAAGGAGGACGTCCACGCAACCCTGGCGCGCCTGATCGAGGGCGACGCGCCGCCCGCCCGCGCCCTCTACAAAAACTCCTACAAGACCATCGGCGCGCTCGACGACGTGCTGTTCAGCGGCCCCTGGTCCCCCCGGCGCGAGGCGCTGGCGGAGGTGATCGCCGCCACCGTCTGCCGCAACCTCACGCGCATCCGCGACGGTTACCGGGCGCACCGCGCCGACTACCTGGAAGACCCGAAAAAGGCCCTCTCCCTGCTGATCAACGCCGAGATCGAGAACCTCTACAAGACGCGGGACTGGCGCATCGCCCAGATCAGCGGCCTGACCAAGCAGACCCTCGGCAAACCCGAACCGCACCACCAGCAGTACCCCTACAGCGAGGCGTCGTGGGCGGCCATCGGCGCGATCATCGCCACCCACCGCCAGCTCCTCGCCGAAGACCGACAGCCCAACCTCGCCACCATCGCCCACCGCCAGCAGGCCGACGCAGGGCTCGCCACGATCCAGGCGGCGCTGCGGGCAACGGAACAGGCCTACCGCGACACACCGCCGGATCACCACTTCGGCACCCGCGAGATGATCCCGATCTTCCAGGGGCTGCTGGACATGCAGAAGGCGTTCTACCGCCAACTGGTCGGCCGCCTCGGGGTCACCGCCGCGATCATCGACGCGGACGGCGACTGATGCCGACTCCGCTGCAACTGCTGACCGACGGACGCGAGCGGATCTTCTGGGCCTACCTGCTGGCCGCCGCGCTGATCGCCCTGGTGCTCACGCTGCTCCGGCGCGAGCCGATCGGCGCCGCGCGGCTGAAGGCCTATTTCTGGAGCGCGGACGCCCGGCTCGACCTGCGTTACTTCCTGGTCAACTGGCTGATCAAGGGCCTGCTGATCGCGCCCCTGCTGCTCTCCGCGCAGAGCGTCGCGCTGTGGACCCTGGAGCAGCTCAACACCATCGCCGAGCCGCCGTTCCTGCCGTGGCGCTACCGCCACATCGTGCTCGCCTACACCGTGGCGCTGTTCGTCGCCGGCGACCTCAGCCGCTACTGGCTGCACCGCTGGATGCACCACAACCGCTGGCTGTGGGCCTTCCACAAGGTCCACCACAGCGCCGAGGCGCTCAACCCGCTCACCTTCTACCGCCTGCACCCGCTGGAGAACGGCCTGTTCGCCCTGCGCCACGCGCTGGTCGCCGGCCTCATTACCGGCGGCTTCATCTTCGGCTTCGGCGCCCGCCTCGATCTGTATACGATCTTCGGCAGCAACCTGTTCGTCGTCGCCCTCTCCGCCTTCACCAGCAACTTGCGCCACAGCCATATCCACCTCGGCTACGGCCGCTGGCTGGAACACCTGCTGATCTCCCCCGCCCAGCACCAGATCCACCACGACCCGCGCCACCTGCAGCGCAATTTCGGCAGCGTCCTCGCCCTGTGGGACTGGCTGTTCGGCACGCTCCGGCATCCCCACGAAGTGGCGGGAGCGCCCCGCTGCGGACTCGGAGCCGGAAGCTGGCCGCGTGACGGCGGGGTGATCAAGCTCCTCCTCCACCCCTTTGTCGAAATCCACGCAACCATTCAGCGCAAACGAACCGCAGATCTCGCCGATGGACGCAGATCGGAACCTTCGAAAATCTGCACCCATCCGCGAAACCTGCGGCTGAAAACCGGAGAACAGCCATGAAGCGATCGATCGTTCCACTCCTCACGGCGGCCCTCTTCGCCGGCCCGGCCGCAGCCGCCACGCCCCTCTCGGAGGCGCAGCTGGGCCGGCTGCTCTTCTTCGACCCGGCGTTCTCCATCAACCGCAGCATGGCCTGCGCCACCTGCCACGACCCGCAGAGCGGCTTCAGCGACCAGCGCCGCAAGGTGGACGGCGGCGTGGTCTCCCTCGGCGACGACGGCCACTCCACCGGCAACCGCAACGCGCCGACGGCGGCCTACGCCGCCACCTCGCCGAAATTCCACTTCGACGAGAAGCTCGGCGAATACGTCGGCGGCCAGTTCCTCGACGGCCGCGCCGCAACCCTGGCCGACCAGGCCATCGGGCCGCCGCTCAATCCCCTGGAGATGGCGTTGCCGAACGCCGCGGAGGCGGTAGAACGCCTGAAGGCCAACCCCCTCTACACGGAGGCCTTCACCCGCCTCTACGGCGAAGGGATCTTCGACCTCCCGCCGAACCCCGACGCCACACCACCGGCCTACGCCGCCTTCGGCCAGGCGATCCAGGCATTCGAGCGGACCGACGCCTTCTCGACCTACGACAGCAAATACGACCGCTTCCTCAAAGGCGAATACGAACTGACCGTGCTCGAAGACCTGGGCCGCACCCTGTTCTTCTCCAACGACAACGTCAACTGCGCCACCTGCCACAAACAGAAGCGCGAAGACGCCCCGCAGGAACCCTTCACCAACCACCAGTACCGCAACATCGGCGTCCCCGCCAACCCGGCCCTGCTGGCCCTCGGCCAGTTGCCGGCGGACTACGTCGACCACGGCCTGCTGGAGAACCTGGCGGTGGACGACCCGCAATACGACGGCCGCTTCAAGAATCCCACCCTGCGCAACGTGGCGGTCACCGGTCCCTACATGCACAACGGCGTCTTCCGCGACCTGCGCACGGTGGTGGCCTTCTACGACCACTACAACAACCCCGAACGGGGGCTCAATCCGGAGAGCGGCAAACCGTGGCGCGATCCCGAAGTACCGGCCACCGTCGCCAGGGAGGAGCTGAAGGGACAGGCGCTGACCGAACGCAAGATCGACGCCCTGGTCGCCTTCCTGAAGACGCTCACCGACCAGCGTTACGAGCCGCTGCTCCGCGCGCAGGAGAAACGTGTCGCGGCGCGCTGAACGACACCGGCGGAAGGCCTCCCATGCCATGCTGTGCGTTCACCACAACGACAGGAGAGGAGCCATGACCAAGCCGTTCATCAACATCGACGAAGTCGAACTGAATCCGCGCCCCGCGACCTTCGCCCCTTCGGGACCCGCGGCGGAGCGTTTCGACGCCCGCATCGGACCGATCGGCTCGCGCATCGGCGCCCGCAAGCTCGGCTACAACCTCACCGCGGTGCCGCCGGGGAAACGCGCGTTTCCCCGCCACAACCACCACGTGAACGAGGAGATGTTCTTCATCCTGCAGGGGAGCGGGGAGTTGCGCATCGGCGAGGCGCGTTACCCGGTGCGCAGCGGCGACGTGATCGCCTGCCCGCCGGGCGGCCGGGAGGCGGCCCACCAGATCACCAACACGGGAACCGAAGAGTTGAGGTACCTCGCGGTGAGCACCGCTCAACTGCCCGAGCTCTGCGAGTATCCCGACTCGGGGAAATTCGGCTTCATCAACGAATGGACGGACCCCGGAGGCGAAGCCCGCAGGTTCGGATATTTTGGGCGTGAGGAGGATGCCCGCGGGTACTGGGACGGGGAATAGCCGAACGGGGGCACTTCGCCGAAACGCCACACATGGATATCGGAAAGCGCCCCATCCCAGACCCCGAATTCGGAAACAAAACACTATTGACAATCATTCTCATTTACGAATAAGGTAGGCCCATACAGGATTCAACGAGGTGTGCCATGTACGTCTGTCTTTGCAAGGGAGTCACCGACCGCCACATCCATGAGGCGGTTCGCCAGGGTAGCCGCTCGATGCGCCAGCTGAACCAGACCCTCGGGGTCTGCTCGCAGTGCGGCCGCTGCGGCCGCTGCGCCAAGGGGGTACTGGACGAGGCGACGGCGCAAATCCCGGCCCAGGTCCCGGCCCAGGTCCCGGCCCAAGTAGCAACCCGAACCTCGGCACCGATGCCGACCAGCGCCGCCGCCTGACCTCCTCCCGCCAGCCGGCCTCTCCCACACCGACGGTTGACCAGAACGATGTCCGATCCCGCATGCCTTGCAACCCCCTCTCCCCTCTCCGGCGATGACGCCACGACGATCGAGACCCTACTGGAGCTGCGCCGCGAACTGACCCCGCTGCACCACGTACCGGGGCGCATCCGCCTGCGCCTCGGTTTCGGCCTGGTGCGGCTGCTGCCGCGCTTCAACGGCGCCTCGCCGGAGGGCTGGCTCGGGCGGCTCCCCGGCATCCTCGACGTGCGGTTCAATCCGGCGGCCGCCTCGGTGGTAATCGAATACGACCCCCGCCAAGTGCCGCCGGAGAGTTGGAACCGGCTGATCGAGGGGGACGACCGCGACGCCAAGGCGACCGCCCGTTCGCTCCTAGGTCGGGCTTAGGGGGATCGAGCTGCGGAAGTGGGGCCATCATCCCGCTTTCGCGGCCGATTCATCCTAAGTCCGACAGGCTGCCGCGCTGACCGGCGCACCGCCCATCCGTTTTCCTCCCTTCCTTCTCCCAATCAGGAGCATCCACCATGACCGAGCAACGACACCCGGGCCAGGAGCCGGCCGCCAACACGGGTTTCGACACGGCACGGAACCCGTCCGCCCCCTGGCCTGCCTACGGGGCCGGCCAGGGACAGCCCGCCGGCGGCAGCGCCGGTGAGGGTGGCCCCGGAGGGGGCGCCTCCGGTGGCCCGCAGTCGGCCAACGGTTTTTCCGCCGTAGCCGCCGACGGCCAGGCCGTCCAACCGCATACGCCCTTCCCCGGCAATACCGCGGGAGCGGGGTACGGCTACGGCATGCCCGGCCCGCACATGAGCCAACCCCAGATGGTCCAACCCCAGATGGTCCAACCCCAGATGGTCCAACCTCCAATGGGGCACCCCCCAATGGGACAGCCCCAAATGGGACATCCCCAAATGTTCCAGCCCCAGATGTTTCATCCGCAGTTTCATCCGCAGATGCCCTTTCCACCGATGGGTATGCAGACGGGCCACCCCACGACGGGGCACCCGCAGATGGCCGGACACCCCGGCATGGCGGGCCAGGGCGGTGGCCCGCGCGGTCCGGGCATGGCCGAACTGGTCGAGGAGATCGCCGGCGGCGGCAGCGGCCTGGCGGGACTCACCCGGATGCTCGACCTGGACGACCACGACTCCTGGAAGGGGGCACTGGTCGGCGCCGCCGCGGTGCTGCTGCTGACCAACGACTCGGTCCAGCAGGCACTGTTCAAGACCGGCGCCAAGGCCAAACAGGCGGCCCAGAGCGGCGTCGACAAGGTGAAACAGAATCTGGCCACGGCCAGCGCGCCCCCCGGGGAGGCCACCGATGAGTGAGATCGCCTTTTATACCTATCCCGCCGCGCCGACCTATCCGTCGGAGGAGAACCAGTGCTCCACCCTGGTCCGGCTGGCCACCCTCGGCGCGGTGGTCGGCGGTGCCGCAGCGGCCGCCAGCAACCTCCGCGCGCTGCGCGCCGAACGCGTCGAGGCCGGTCAGGCGGTGATCGATACCGCCCGCACCGCACTGGCCACCGCGGTGGCCAGTGCGGTCGGCGGCGCCGCCGCCGGGGTGGTGGCCGAGCAGGGAGTGGTGCGCCTGGGGATGATGTTCGCCGCCGGCACCGCGGTGATGTACGGCCTCGGCCGGCGGATGGAGGGCGGCGGCGATGAGTCTTAGCGGCCCGCAGCGCCAGCGTCACGGCGTGACCAAGAAGTGGGTGGAGGGGATCGGCGGCGTGGTGGTCGGCGCTGCCGTGGTGCTGGCGGTGGCCCGCCTGCTCCGCGGCCGCTCCGCGCCGATGGCGACCTCTCCGTCGCTGCCGGCCGATTCGAACGGCGACGACGGGAAGCCCCCGAAAAGCCCCGCCAAGGGGCGCGCCGCCGACGTCACGGACGGCACCCCCGCGTGATGGACGGTCCGCGACCAAGCATGAGTCTTCCTTCAATTCCAGGATCAGAGCGATGAACGAACACTACCAGAACCCTTACGGCACCCCGATGCAGGGGGGCGTGTCCCACGGCCAGGACCAGGCCGTCTACCCCTACGGCCAGAGTCAGGGTGGCTACTACTACGCGGCGGCACCGATTAGCGGCGCCAGCGGTTACGGCGGCTACGGCGTCGGTACCGCCGGCCAGGCCGGCAGCAGCACGCCCTCCGGCGCGTCGTCGCTGCTCGGCTTCACCAACGACCGCTTCCTCAAGGGGTTGTTGATCGGCGCCGCAGCCACCTATCTGCTGACCAACGAGGGCGTCCAGCGCGCCACCATCCACGGCGCGGTGAAGGCGTGGTCAATGGTCCAGGGCGGCGTGGAGGAGATGAAGGAGCGCTTCCGCGACGCCGAGGCGGAGATCCGTGCCGCCGAGAGCGAAAAGTGAGCGAGCGCCGCCACGACGAGGAGCACCGCGCCAAGCGCGACCGGCTGTTGGTGGGGGTGCTCTCCGGGTTGGTGCTGTTCTACTGGCTCGGCCGCCGGCTCGGGCTGGGAGAGCGGCACCCGCCATAGGGCAGCCCGTGACCGCCGTGCCGAACGAAGGCACTTCGCCAACAGGCCGGAAGGAACCACCAACGGTGCGAGCCTCGATCACCGCGGCGCGCGCGGCGCGCCCTATGGGGCGGCCCGCGGCCGGCGTGTCGAACGACCGCAATTTACCGAACCCCCTCTAAGGCGCCGTCGATGGCGCGAGTCGCCATCGACGCGTCCTGAATCGAAATTTTCCAACGCTTGAGGACCCGATGGCCGTCGCCGACTACCACCTCGCCCACCAGTTGCCGGGACGGCTGCGCATCAAGTTGCCGCTGCTCGCCGAGCCGGCGTTCGACCCCGTTCACCTGGAGTCGTGGATGGAGGGCCTCGGCGCGGTGGAGAACGTCCACACCAACCGCCGCTCCCGCTCGCTGATCGTCGAATACGACGGCGGCGAGGAGGCCCGCGCGGCGGTGCTGCGGCGCCTGGAGTCGTTCACCCGCGAGCCTGCCGCGGGCCCCTCCGCCGATCCCCGCGAGGCGGAGCTGGCGCCGATGGTCACCACCGTCGCCAGCCTCGCCACCCTCCCCATCCTCACCCCGCCGATGCAGCGGCTGCTGACCTTCATCAACGTCGGCTCGACCCTGGCGAAAGGCGCCGACACCCTGATCACCCGCGGGATCAAAATGGAGGTGCTCGACGCCCTCGCGGTAGGGCTGGCCGCCGCCCGCGGCGAGGTCTATACCGCCAACCTCACCGACCTGCTGCTCTCCCTCGGCGAGTACCTGGAGCGGCGCACCGAGCACCACTCCGACCGGCTGCTGCGCAAGCTGCTGCAACCGGACCCGGCCACCGCCTGGGTGGAGCGCGACGGCGAGCTGGTGCAGATCCCCGGCGATCAGGTTCGCGAGGAGGAGATCGTCGTCGTCGGCGTCGGCGAGACCGTGCCGGTGGACGGCCGGGTGGTGGAGGGCCTCGCCCTGGTCAACCAGGCGGCGGTCACCGGCGAGGAGCTGCCGGTGCGCAAGGAGGCGCCGAAGCGGGTGGTGGCCGGCTCCGTGCTGGTGGAGGGACGGCTGCGGGTGCGCGCCACGCGGGTCGGCGAGGAGACCACCACCGCGCGGGTCGCCCGCTTCATCCGCGACTCCCTCGGGCGACGCTCCGATACCCAGCGGCTGGCCGACGAACTGGCCGACCGGCGGGTCTACTTCACCCTGGTCACCGGCGGGCTGGTCTACGCCCTGACCCGCGATCTCACCCGGCTGGAGTCGGTGTTCCTGGTGGACTACTCCTGCGCCCTCAAGCTGGGCACCCCGGTGGCCTTCAAGTCGGGGATCCACCATGCCGCCACCCACGGCGTGCTGATGAAGGGCGGCGGCGCCATCGAGCAGCTCGCCGCGGTGGACACGGTGGTCTTCGACAAGACCGGCACCCTCACCCACAGCGAGCTGCTGGTCACCGATGTCGAAGTGCTCAACGGGGAGGAGGGCTGCACCGCCGAGGCGCTGCTCGCGCTGGTCGCCTCGGTGGAGGAGCACGCCAGCCACCCGGTGGCCCGCGCGGTGGTGGAGGCGGCCCGCGAACGCGACCTGCAGCACATCAGCCACGGCGAGGTGGACTATCTGGTGGCCCACGGGATGACCGCCGAGGTGGCCGGCGGGCGGGTGGTGATCGGCAGCCGCCACTATCTGGAGGAGCACGAAGGGATCGACTTCGCCCCCCACCGGGCGCTGATCGAGCGGCTGGAGGCGGCGGGCAAGGCGCTGCTCTACGTCGGCAACGAGGCCGGCCCGGTGGGGCTGGTGGCGCTGCGCGACACCCTGCGCGAGGAGGCCGCGGCGGCCCTCCGGCAACTGCGCGAACAGGGTATCGAACGGCTGATCATGATCACCGGCGACCGCCGCCCGAAGGCCGAGGCGCTGGCCGCCGAGCTGGGCCTCGACGAGGTCCACGCCGAGATGCGCCCGGAGGAGAAGGCCGGCGTGATCGAAGCGCTGCAACGTGGCGGGCGCAAGGTCGCCTTCATCGGCGACGGGGTCAACGACGGCCCGGCGCTGGCCGCCGCCGAGGTGGGCATGAGCATGCCGCGGGGCGCCGACATCGCGCGGGCCACCGCCGACATCGTGCTGCTCGACGACCGCCTGCACGCGGTGGCCGACGCCCATCGCGTCGCCCGTCGCACCATGGCGCTGATCCGCAGCAACTTCAACGTGGCAGTGGGGGTCAACAGCGCGATCCTTGCCGGGGCCATCTTCGGCGTGCTCTCGCCGGTGGCCAGCGCCCTGCTGCACAACGGCACCACCATCGGCATCCTGCTGCGCGCGCTGCGCGGGGCCGAACCGGCGACAACCTCCGTCCCGGATGCCATCCCTGAGGAGACCCCGTCATGAACCACTACATCCACCATGTGCCGGGACGCCTGCGCATCAAATCGAACCAGCTGCGCTGTCCCGGCGACCACGCCCTGGAGGCGCTACGCCGCCTCAACGACCTGGAGGGGGTCCGCGAGGTCACCTTCAACCGGCGGGCCACCAGCATCACCGTCCACTACGACCCGGCGAAACTCGGCCAGCCGCGGCTGCTGGAGATTCTGCAACAGGCCGGTTGCGTCGGCCCCGGCCGTTACCGGGGGACGGAGAGCGCGCCGGGCGGAGGGGTGTTCACCCGCGCCCTGGTCGGCGCCCTGGCGCAGACCGTCGCCCAACGCTCGGTACAGACCCTGGTCGGCGCCCTGCTCTGACGAGTGCCCCCGGCCCTCGCGACGGTGCGGAGGTCGGCGCTACTGCGCCGACGCGAACGGGGGCTACATAGCCGGGCTATGCGCCCCTTGCCGCGCCGTGAAGACGAACCACGATCCGGCGCAATTTGGGGTAATTTATTCTTTCCCGTCCCTTACCCACCGATCACCTCGCCATGTACCACTCCGCCTCGCCCGCCCGGCGGCTCGAACTGACGGTCATCCTCGGTACCTTGACCGCCTTCGCGCCGCTCTCGATCGACATGTACCTGCCCGCCTTCCCGGCCATCGGCGAGGCCCTCGGGGCCGACGCCGCCGGTGTGCAGTGGACCCTCTCGGCGTTCTTCGTCGCCTTCGCCCTCGGCCAGCTGCTGTACGGTCCGCTGGCCGACTCCCTCGGGCGCAAGCCGCCGCTCTACGGCGGTCTGGTGCTGTTCGTCCTCGCCTCCGTGGCCTGCGCGGTGGCCCCCACGGTGGGGCTGCTGGCCACCGCCCGCTTCGTCCAGGGACTGGGGGCCTGCGCCGGAGTGGTGGTGGCGCGGGCCATCGTCCGCGACCTGTTCGAGGCCGACGACGCGGCGCGGATGTTCTCGGCGCTGATGCTGGTCACCGGCCTCGCCCCGATGCTGGCGCCGTTGGCCGGCGGGCAGCTGCTGATCCATCTGGGGTGGGCCTCGATCTTCTGGACGCTGGGCGGCTGCGGCGCGGCGGTCGCCCTGGCCACCTTGTTTCGCCTCCCCGAGACCGGGGTGCGCAAGCCCCGGGGCACGATCACCCCGCTGGGCGCCCTGGCCACCTACCGGCGGCTGCTCGGCGATCCGTACTTCCTCGTTCCGGCACTCACCGGCGGCGCCGGCATGGCCGGGCTGTTCGCCTACATCTCCGGCTCGCCGTTCGTGCTGATCGAACTGATGGGGGTCTCGCCCCAGACCTACGGCCTGATTTTCGGCAGCTGTGCCCTGGGCATGGTGATCGCCGCCCAGGTCAATCGTCGGCTGATCGGCCGCTTCGGCATGGAACGGCTGTTGCGCTGGGGCGCCCACTTCCAGCTGGCCTTCGGCCTGATGGTCGCCGCCTTCGCCGCATCGGGAAGCAGCAGCCTTGCCGGGCTGATCGTCCCGCTCTTTTTCTACGTCGCGGCGGTGGGTTTCGTACTGCCCAACAACATGGCCCTGACCATGGCCCCCTACGCCGCCAACGCCGGCTCCGCCGCGGCCCTGATCGGCGCCCTCCAGTTCGCCCTGGGCGCCATCGCCTCCGCCGCCATGGGCGCCAGCGACGCCGACAGCGCGCTACCCATGGCCCTGATCCTCGCCGCCTTCGCCGCCCTCTGCACCGTGCTCTCACGCATTTCCGCCGGCCTGCGAAGGTAGAGTGGGCAACCAGAAGCGGTGCGGATAGTCACGGAGTCATAGACGTGGTAGCGCTAACTGGGCAGCGACAGCCGCTTTACCCGCTCCGGCAGCTGCCAGCTCATCACCGCCCCCTCCACCACCCGGTTGATCGCCTCCAGATCGGCGGGGCCCGCCCGGTGTAGATTCACCATCCCGGGCATCGCCGTCCCTCCATCACTCGAAGATCCAGTACCACCCGTACCCCACCATCAGGGCGGGAATGGAGCTGTAGAGGGTCGCCATCATCGCCGCCCGCGGGGCGATGGCCAGCGCCGGGAAGAGCGCGTCGCCGTCGTTGCTGATGGCGTTGCCCAACTGGGTCGAGAGCGGCACGGCGCCCGCGAGGTAGAGGGAGGTGACCACGATCTGCGGCCCGCAGCCGGGGATCAGGCCGGCCACCACGCCCATCAACGGCATCGCCGGCGCCCACACCTTGAACAGCTGGCCGAAGTCCACCCCGCTGAAGTGGACGCTCAATTCGAAAAGGAGGTAGGCCGCCACCACCCAGACGGTGACGAAGTTGGTGTCCGCCGCCACCTTCGATGCGATCGCCGGATCGTCGGCAACGGCACACCCTTCGCCCCCCGCCGGCTGGCGCGCCCACATCGCCAACGAGAGCAGGCCGCCGAGAAAGCCGAACCAGAGGGTCGGCTGCAAGCCGGCAGCGAAGGAGAACCGGCGATCGATCCAGCCGTCCACGTCCACCTGGAAGGCCAACGCCATCCCGAGCACCGCACCGGGGACCATCAACGCCACCCACGGCCCGAGGAGTCGGCTGGCCGGCCTGGAGGCCACCGCGCAGTTCGCCCCGGACTCAGCGGAGAGGGGTTGACGCATGAAACCGGGCCCGTGCAACGCCTCCACCACGTAGCCGCTGACGATGCCGATCACCAGGCCGAGGGAGATCACCCCCACCGCGGTGAGCGGCTCACGGGCGATCAGCAGGAAGGCGGCGTCGCCCATGGTGGCGGTAAGCACCGCCACCATGGCGCCGAAACCCACCTGCCCGCGCACGTACTGAGTGGTCACCACCACCGCCCCGCCGCAGCCGGGCAACGCCCCGAGCAGCGCCGCCGCCGGCACCTGCCAGCGGCGGTGCGCCTCCATCCAGGCGGCGGTATCGACCTGGAACCAGCGCTCGGCGGCGTAAAAGAGGGCAAGGGTGGCGGCAACGAAGACGCTCACCTGGAGATAGGCGTCGCTCACCGCGCGGACCGCGATCTGCCCCACCTCGGGGTCGAACGCCACCACCGAGGCCAGCGCGACCACCGCCAACGCCTGCCCGGCACGGGCGGGATCGAACGGCATACCGATCCGGTCGAATCTGCGACGAACCGAGAGAATGGCCGTGCTCATGGGACGTTCCTCCACTGCGCTGGGGAACGGAGTCCCCCTTGGAGAGAACCTTAGGCCCGCAGAGACATTGCGTAAAATGAATTAATCAGATCATATCAATAGCTTCTGACGATCGTCGAAAACGCATCAAAAAAATCCGCCACCTAGGACATTCAACAATCGTCAAAATAAACCAGCCCATAATGAATCAAAATTGACACACCGACAGCCCGATATTTGTTCCGTAAATTTAGTCAATTAGGCGACAATAGTGATTATTAATACATGTTTTTCGGCCTATTTACGGACCATTCATCAGGATTATCCGCATCACGATAGTTGCTTGACTGACAAAGCGTGTGTTAAAAATGGATAACGATGAATTGAAAATGGCCGGACTGACTCAAAATTGCGACACCGCCAAGTACCAATAATGTCTTTTTATTCAGCAGTAGGGCATCCACGTGTCTATAGACGCACGAGATCCACTATCGGATTGGGGGGCCCGACTGAGAGCTATCCGAGAACGAGCCGAACTCGACCAAGAGGAGTTTGGCTCAGTAATCGGCACATCGAGAAGCTCGGTAGTTCGTTGGGAAAGTTCGGCATCTGCAGCCATGGACGTAAAGCGGCTGGCTGCGCTGCACAGCCGATTTCCCCAGTCGGACCTGCACTATTTGATTACGGGAGAAGCGGCTCCGGAAAGAAATATCGGGAGGACCTCCATCACCGAAGCACCACCAGTGCCGGAGACACCCCCAAGCCCTCAAGGCCAACACAAATCTCATGACGACGATGCATCCCATGCCATATCACTTTCCTACCAGGTATTGGGTGCATCATATGTTGACATCAACACATACGATCAACATCTAGAAATTGACAAGTTATGTGATTCCGTTGGCGCAGACCGATCATCTCTTATAGCGTTGGCCTCGGAGAACTTGGCGGGATTTAAAAGAGGAACGGTTCTCATATTTGAGATCGGATATCCAGAAAACCAGAAGAATGGAACGGACATCATCGACGGCTGGTATTTGGTCAAATGGAATAGCAATAGCGCAAACATACGTTACTTACGATTCAACCGAATAACCCAAGTCGTATATCCGTATCCCAAAAAGAATGGCAATCATGAGGAGCCTTTCGCGAGCGCTGTAATAGTCCCCCTAATCACCGGGCGATGCATTCATGGGTTTCGGCTGCGAGCCAAAGAAATCCAGCTATAGATACACAAACAAACACAACTCATTGTCATGAAAATAATTTTTCAGCTAGAAAAACCTAGTTGGAACAAACCCTGGAGCTTACTCCGATGTACCGAGACGGGGGTGACAAATCAGCGGGAGTGGCGGCCACCTCTATGGAAGCAGAGGCGGCTGAAACGGAGTTTGATCGCCTCCAAACGGAATACGTCAATATTCAGCGAGTCCATGAGAATTTAGCACGTGAACTAGCTAGAATCGCAGATAGAATATCCGATCAAAAAAGACATCCAGAGAGCCAGCCGACGAGCGGACGAATTGATTTTATCTCAACACTTGAAATAAATGACCCAAAGGATTTAGAAAAATTAAGAGCTCAAATTCGCGCCAAGCGGGACCGTATGTACGCCCTTCAGCGAGTCGTTACAGGCAAACGCGAAGAGATGATATTCCGAGAAAAATATGGCGAATTAGAAAATGAGAACGCAGATCGAATCGAAGCTCAAGCCAACGAACAATCCACCGAAAGCACCCCGGACACAAACATTATCCAGAAAAAATACGACAACACTATTGAAAAAAACGGCGAAACCGAGAAACAAGAACATTCGCCTAAAACAAGCGAACGCTCCCAACCAAACAATACGAAAATATCTGGGCATGAATCTGATTGGCCTCCCAGCTCAAAAACCCTTCTTTGGGGAGTCTTTGTACTATTGTGTATCGTTCTTTTTGGCATCTACGACAACTCGATGGCGTCACTCGAAGGCAATGGACCTATAGTCGCCGGAATGATGTGGATTCTACCTTTGGCAATGCTGGCCGCCGGCGTATTTTCAGGCAGAAACCCATACCCTTTAGGAAAGTTGGTAGTTGAATTAATTCAGGTTATTTTCGACGGCATTTCAAAAATCAGAAAACCTTCCAACGATAACGGCAATAACAAACGCGGGAGCCACCAGGACAGCTAGTCAACAACACCGCCAAAAAGAAGCCTTCGGCCCACACCAGTCCACCATCACAAAATAAAAAACGGCCGCCGATCCCCTAAGGGATCGGCGGCCGTTCTCTCTCGTCAGGTTTGCGCTTAGTAGCGCGGACCGCGCGGAGGTCTCGGCTCGCGGGGACGGGCCTCGTTGACGCGTAAGCCACGACCCTTCATATCGGCGCCGTTGAGCGCCTCGATGGCGGCCTCAGCCTCGCCCTTGTCGGGCATTTCGACGAACCCGAATCCCTTGGACTGCCCGGAGAACTTGTCGCTGATGACGGCGGCGCTGGAGACGGAGCCATAGGCTTCGAAGGCGTTACGCAGGTCATCCTCGGTCACGCTGTAAGGCAGATTCCCAACATAAATATTCATAGTCGCTTCTCTAGTGATGCCGCAGGTTGTTCGTAATAGCACCGGCGAGTAACCAACCTACAAATTACTCGCCGACGAAAAGCCGGACATGCGGCTAATTCATCGCCTTCGCCAGGAGCCGGTCCAGCTCGTCGGCGAAGGCCTTTCGATCCCTCGGCCCCAAAGGTGGGGGTCCGCCGGTCATCACGCCGGAGGCGCGCATCTGATCCATGAAATCCCGCATGGTCAGACGTTGGCGGATGTTCTCCCTGGTATAGCGCTCACCCCGCGGGTTGAGCGCGTCGCCGCCCTGGTCGATCACCTCGGCAGCCAGCGGGATATCGGCGGTGACCACCAGATCACCCGCCGCCACATGTTTGACGATGTGGTTGTCCGCCACGTCGAAGCCGGGGGCCACCTGGACCGCCTTGATCAGCTTCGACGGCGGGGTGCGCAGCGGTTGATTGGCCACCAGGATGAGTTCGACTCCCACCCGCTGGGCCGCCCGGAAGAGGATCTCCTTGACCGCGCCGGGACAGGCGTCGGCGTCAACCCAGATCCGCATCACACCCCCAAAACAGCAAAGCCGCCCCGCTCAGAACTTCGATGAAGCACCGCGTGCCCCATTCGAAAATAGAAAGCAGGACGGCCGATGTGAAGGAAGCCTAGCACGCAATTCGTGAAAAACAAAAGCGCGTTTTTACGGATTTTGCAAATCTGCGAGAGCGGAAAGTTTCGATACGGCTCAGGCGGCCTGGACGGGGATGGAGTGGCTGGTATGGGTGACCCGATTCTCTTCGTCGAGGTAGACCAGCGAGGGCTTGAAGGAGGCGAGTTCCTGCTGATTGATCACGGCGTAGGCGGCGATGATGACGATGTCGCCGGGGTCGGCCTTGTGGGCGGCGGCGCCGTTGACCGAAATGACGCGTGAGCCGGCCTCGGCGCGGATCGCGTAGGTGGTGAAGCGCTCGCCGTTGGTGACGTTGTAGATCTGGATCTGCTCGTACTCGTGGATACCCGCCAGCTCCATCAACTCGGCGTCGATGGCGCAGGAGCCCTCGTAATCCAGCTCGGAGTGGGTGACCCGCCCACGATGGAGCTTGCACTTGAGCATGGTTACCTGCATGACGAACATCTCTCCTCGGCCGATCGGGCCGCTTCCGGATCCGCAAGGGTGGGGATTATCGACGATTTCTCGCCGTACTTCAACATACCACTAAGTATAACTACTTAATCGGAAACAGGAATTTCCAGGCGATACCTGGATAAACATCATCGGCGCCGCACCTCTCCTTGTAGGAGCGGCCCTTAGGCCACGATGGCGCCCTATCCACCAACCTCCGCGAACTACGGAAAACCAGGACTCCGAATCATCGCGGCCTAAGGGCCGCTCCTACCGGCGAGAACGCCGCAACGCCAACCAATCGCTATGGGTTCGGCGCCGCAGCGAGCACCTCACGGGCGCCGCACTACCACGTTGTCGATGAGGCGGGCGCGGCCGAGGTGGGCGGCGGCGAGGATCACCAGTTCGCGCTCGTCGGCGGCCGGCCGGCCCAGGTCCGCGGCGCGGCGGACCTCGAAATAATCGGGGCGGAAACCGGCGACGACCAGCCGCCGCTCCGCTTCGGTGGCGATGGCGGCGTATGTCTCCTCCCCTGCCAACAGGCGCTCGGCGGCAGCGCGCAAGGTGCGTTGCAGCTCGGGAGCGATAACCCGCTCCCCGGCGCTGAGGTAGCCGTTGCGCGAGCTCATGGCGAGGCCGTCGGCCTCGCGCACGATGGGGTGGCCGACGATCTCCACCGGAAAGTCGAGGTCCCGCGCCATGCGCCGCAGCACCATCAGTTGCTGAAAGTCCTTCTCACCGAACAGCGCCACGTCCGGCAGCACCATGTTGAAGAGTTTGGCGACTACCGTGGCAACCCCGGTGAAGTGTCCGGGGCGCGAGGCACCACAAAGGATCTCGGAGATCCCCGGCACGGATACCGTGGCGAGCGCAGCCCGTCCGTCGGGGTAGACCTCGCTTTCCGACGGGGCGAACAGCAGGTCGAGACCGGCCTCGGTCAGCTTCGTCCGGTCGGTCGCCAGGGTGCGCGGATAGGCCTCGAAGTCCTCCCCTTCACCGAATTGGGTCGGATTGACGAAGATGCTCGCCACCACCCGGTCGGCCAGCTCGCGGGCCCGCGTCACCAGCGCGATATGGCCGGCGTGCAGGTTGCCCATGGTCGGCACCAGCGCCACCCGCGCGCCTTCGCGTCTCCATGCGCCCACCTGCTCCCGCAGTTCGTCGACCGTGTGGACGGTTTTCACGCAACGTCTCCAGAGATGGATAAAGGGGGGAAGGTTAAAGGCAAAAGGTGAAAGGAGAAAGGGAAGTGCGCACCGCCGTTCTCGTCACGGAAACGTCGGCTCAGGAAGACGCTCTCGATCCCCCGCTCGGCCGGGAGGTCTTGCCCACGCCGACAGGGCCTTCCACCACGATGTCGCGAAACTCGTGATCATCCATTGCCACCCCCCTCCAGCCGCTCGATCCGCCATGATGGACAGCGCTCGATCAGTCGTTGCAGCGCGCCCAGGCCGGGGATCACCAGCTCCGGGGCGACATCCCGCAGCGGATACAGGACAAACGCCCGTTCAGGCAGCCCGCGGTGGGGGACGGTGAGCTGCGGGTCGTCGATCCGCCGGTCACCGTAGAGCAGCAGGTCCAGGTCGAGGGTGCGGGGCCCCCAGCGGGTCTCCCGCACCCGCCCCTCGACCGCTTCGATCCGCTGAAGTTCGAGGAGCAGTGCGTGAGGTTCGAGGAGGGTCTCGAGGGCGGCCACCGCGTTGATGTAGTCGGGCTGGCCGGGAGGACCGAGGGGCGCATTGCGATAGAGGGCGGAGCGGCCGGCCAGACGGCTGCCGGGCAAGGCGTCTAGGGCCTGAAAGGCCCGCTCGAAGCGGGCGGGAACGTCGCCCAGATTGCCACCCATGCCGATGAAGGTCAGTACAGCGTCCATCGCACCAGATGGAGCAAGCTCACTCACCCCTCCGTCGCGGGCTTTTTCGCGCGACGGCGGCGGCGGCGGGAACGGGGACGCTTCTCGCCGCCGACGGCCGCCGCGGTCATCTCGCGACGCTCACCTCCTTCCACCTCCTGGAAGCGGGTCCACCACTCGGGGAGGTCGTCCACCTCTTCCCCCGACTCGCCGCGCAGCAGCAGGAAGTCATAGCCGGCGCGGAACTTCGGGTGCTCCAGCAGTTTGTAAGGGCGACCGCCGCCCCGCTGGCGGAAACGCGGCTGCATGAACCAGATATCGAGGATCGGCAGCTTCATCCGCTTGGGGATCGCCACCACCGCGCGCTGGTTGTCGAGCACCTCGGAGGAGGCGGCGTGGAGCGCCGGGATGTCCGGCATGCCGGCGGCCACGTTCTCCTCGGTAAGCCGCCGCACCGGCTCCCACAGCAGCGCGGCGAAGAGGAAGAAGGGGGCCACCGGCCGGTCCTCGGCGACCCGCCGATCGGTGTTCTCCAGCGCCTTCATTATAAAGGTATGGGGAAACCCTTCGTCCTCCTCGGCGAGCACCGCCTCCACCTCCGGAAAGAGGTGACCGAACAGCCCGTAGTGGCGCAGCATCTCGAAGCTCTCCAGGGCCAGGCCGCCATGGAGCAGCTTCAGCACCTCCTCGTAGAGTCGCGCGGAGGGGATCCCCTCCAGCAGGTGGCCCAGCTCGAACAGCGGCCGCTCGGTCTGCTCTTCGATGCGGAAACCGAGCTTCACCGCAAAGCGCACCGCCCGCAGCATGCGCACCGGGTCCTCCTTGTAGCGGTGTTCCGGATCGCCCATCAGGCGCAGGTGGCCCGCCTCGATATCGGCCATGCCGCCGGCGAAGTCCACCACCGAGAAGTCGCGGATGTCGTAATAGAGCGCGTTGATGGTGAAGTCGCGGCGCAGCGCATCCTCTTCCAGGCTGTCGCCGTAGACGTTGTCGCGCAGGATCTGGCCGTTCTCCACCACCCGATCGCCCTCCCCCTCCTCCTCCTCGTGAAGGCGGCGGAAGGTGGCGGTCTCGATGATCTCGCGACCGAAGTGGATGTGGGCGAGACGGAAACGGCGGCCGATCAGCCGGCAGTTGCGGAAGACGCCGCGGATCTCGTCGGGCCGCGCGTTGGTCACCACGTCGAAATCCTTCGGTTCACGCCCGAGCAGCAGGTCGCGCACCCCGCCGCCCACCAGATAGGCCTCGAAACCGGCCTGACTCAGACGGTAGAGCACCTTCAGGGCGTTCTCGCTGATGTTCGCCCGGGAGATGCAGTGGTCGGCGCGGGGAATGATCAACGGGCCCTCCACGGGGGGACTGGAAACGGCGGAGGGGGCATCTTCCCTGACGGCGGTCAGACGGCGAGTAAATGACTTGAGCAATCCAAACATCTGCGTATAATACACCCCGCTGACGCGGCGGGCCATGGTCCGAAACGTCAATCAGCGTCCCGTTCGTCTAGCGGTCAGGATAGCGGCCTCTCACGCCGTTGACAGGGGTTCGATTCCCCTACGGGACGCCATATTCTCGAAACGAAAAACGCGGGCCCCGGCCCGCGTTTTTCGTTTTCCCTCCCCCTTGCTCCCCCTCCCCACCTCTCTCCCGCTTGCCCTCCAGGCGGTCTGTACTAGAGTCTGAATACCCTATCGTTTCAGTAAACTTTTATCCAGAGGTGAGGGCCATGATACGACGCATGTTCTTTCTCTTCCCCGACCACCACCACGCCGAGACGGCCGTCCAGGAGCTGGAGCAGGCGGGCGTGGAGCATCGACGGATCCACGCCGTGGCACGACCGGACATCGACCTCGGCCAACTGCCCCGCGCCACCGCGGCCCAGGCGAGCGACCGGGTCCGCCGCCTGGAGCGGTGGGCGTGGAACGCCAACCAAGTGCTCTTCTGGGGCGCCTTCACCGCAGCGCTGTTCGCCGCCTACTACGGCTCGGCCGGCTGGATGATCGCGATGGTGGCGGTGATGATCACCACCTTCGTGCTCGGCTTGCTCGACATCAGGCTGCCCACCGCGCGCATCGGCCAGATGAGCGGCGCCATCGCCCACGGCGAGATCGTACTGATGGTGGACCAGCCGATGGAGCGGGTGCCGGAGATCGAGGGGCGGATTCACCGCGACCATCCGGAGGCTGCGATCGGTGGCGTCGGTTGGACGATCGAGGCGTTGGAAAAAGACGGTGACAGGTGACAGGGAAGGGTGCCCCGGGAGCCGATCGGATGGGACGATCCCCCGCGGGACGGCCGCTAGC